>USSR01000868.1 GCA_900557355.1 uncultured Bacteroides sp. | reverse complement strand
AAGATATCTCCACTCATCCAGCCCCAATGAGGAGTGGTAGTGTATCGTTTTCCGCTTATCAGGTTTGCATACAGTTTCTTACCGTTTACTTTGCCCAGCATCTTACCACCTTTGAAGGCGGCTGCCTGTAAGTCTATGTTGCCTTCCCAGATGAAGGGTTGTGTGTAAAGTTCGGATTTGGCAGTCGGCGCACTTCCATCCGTTGTATATCTGATTTCAGCATCCGGATAGAATGTTTCCAGTACAGCTTTCAATGTTCCGTCGTATACATGAGTGTTGATGTTTACATCAAAGAAATTACGGCAAGCTTTCACATTAATAACGTCCATACGTTCGAAATCTTCTATCATGCGGTTCCGGAAACTGTTCCAGTTTTTTCTGCTGTTTTGCGTCCAGCCAGTTTCAGCCAAGGCTATGGCACGGGGGAACGCTTGGTAGTCACGGCGTTCGTCATTCTGCATATATTCGTTCCAGATATTGCCTTGCACACCGATAATATGTTTCTTTATTAATTCTTCCGCATCATCGGGGACAGGATTATAACTATATGTTTTCTTGAGTGTGTTATATCCACCGATAGTAGTCGGTGCAGTTTCCGGTTCCTCTTGGTACTGGTCCAGATAAGCGTACGGACTCGGAGTCATAATTGCATCATGCCCGGCTTTGGCAGCTGTGATACCGCCTTCTACACCGCGCCAGGACATGACTGTTGCATTGGGAGCCAGTCCGCCTTCCAGGATTTCATCCCAGCCTATGATATTTCGTCCTTTACTGTTGAGGTATTTTTCCATACGGGTGATGAAGTAACTTTGCAGCTTTTCTTCTTTCGTATGCTTCTTACCGTCAATGGCATTCGGAGTGGTGTCATCTTTCAGACCTAACTCTTGGATTAATCCTTGGCAATGTGCGCATTTCATCCAGGCATCCTTGGGGCATTCGTCACCGCCAATATGAATATATGAACTGGGGAATAATTCAATAACTTCATCCAATACACCTTCCAGGAATTGGAATGTTTCTTCTTTGGGACAGAAGACTTCTTCGAACACACCCCATGTGCCGGTTACTTCGTATGTCGTATCCGGTCTGCAAGACAGTTCAGGGTAGGAGGCAAGGGCTGCAATGGCATGTCCCGGCATTTCTATTTCGGGAATGACAGTGATATACTTACTTGCTGCATAGGCTACTATATTTTTGATTTCCTCTTGGGTATAGTATCCGCCATGTTCTTTTCCATCGAAGATTTGCGGCCAGTTTACATAGTAGTAGTCTATCAGTGTCTCTTTCCGTTTTGAACCTACTTCCTGTAGTTTCGGGTATTTCTTGATTTCTATTCGCCAGCCCTGGTCATCTGTCAGGTGGAAGTGGAAAGTATTCATCTTATGCATGGCAAGCATATCGATGAATTTATAAATATAATCGGTGGTGGAGAAGTGGCGGCATACATCCAGCATCAAACCACGGTAAGGAAAACGGGGAGAATCTTCTATTTCGACAGCGGGCAGAGACCAATTAGCACGTTTCACTATTGTTTCTCCATAAACAGCAGGCGGCAACAGTTGGTATATAGTCTGTACTCCATAAAAGAAACCGTTGGGATGGGATGCTGAAAGGGTGATTTCATTTGGAGTGATAGAAAGCTTGTATCCTTCTTTTGGCATTCCATCTTCCGTAACGAAACGTATATCAGGTTGTTCCGGATTTTCTTGCGGATTACTTTGCAAAGAGATACCGGAGGTCAACCGGATACGGGCGATCAGGCTGTCTGCAATGGCTTGTACTTCCGGAATGCAACCGGCAGTGGCGATAGATACTTTATTACTCAGCTGAAAACGTCCCTCTTGAGGAGTCATTTGATTGGGCATCGGAACGATGTTATACTCGTTCACTACCTCTTTTTGATTTTGCTGACAGCCGGAGGAGGCACACAGCAGGCTTGCTAATAGCAAAGCACTCAATCCTTTTTTCATGGCATTTATGTGTGTTAAGTTTATAAATAGGGTAAAATAGGGAAGAGGAAAAAAATAATAGCCTTTAGGGGGAAGACAATCACTATCCTTTATCCTATTTTACTTATCTTCTTTAGTTTTTCCTCATCGATGATCTTTATTTTTCGTCCGTCAATCGTGATCAGGCGTTCGGTAGCGAATTGTGATAAAGTACGGATAGCGTTAGAAGTTGTCATATTAGACAGGTTTGCCAGATCTTCGCGTGACAGATAAATACTGAGGGTAGAACCGTCTTCTTCCAATCCATAACTTTCTTTGAGGAAAAGAAGCGATTCAGCTAATCTTCCACGAATATGCTTCTGTGTCAGGTTGACAGTACGTTCGTCGGCAATTCCCAGATCGATGGACAACTGCTTGATGAAGAACATGGCAAGATCATTGTTTTGTGAAACCAGTGTTGTGATAGCGCTCATTGGTATCAGGCAAATAAGAGAGGGTTCGAAAGCAGCAGCAGCAGTAACATAATCTTCTTTGGCAAAATAGGCGCGATAACCGAAATATTCTACAGGCTTAATCATGCGGATAATCTGGCTTCTGCCGCCAACACCATCCTTATAAATCTTGACCTTTCCGTTCAAGAGACACATAAGGTATTTCGGGGTCTCACCTTCGCAGTGAATGACCTCATTTTTCTTATAATTCTGGAGCGTAAAATGGTTCGCGAGAAATTCCCGCTGCTCTTCATTCAGGGGCTCCCACATATCGGCTATCAGCTCCGGAACATTCACGTCTGACAAATTCATTTTTACCATAACTGCTGCAAAACTGTGTTATACAGCACAAATGTAAAAAGAAAAA
>USSR01000867.1 GCA_900557355.1 uncultured Bacteroides sp. | reverse complement strand
CATCAATGACGGATTGATGACGATTTTTTTCCTGATGGTCGGGTTGGAGATTAAGAGGGAGTTGCTGGTAGGTGAGCTTTCTTCGTTTCGTAAAGCTGCACTGCCATTCATAGCCGCATGTGGCGGAATGGTAGTGCCTGTTGTAATCTATTCCATGATTTGTGCTCCGGGCACTGAAGGAGGACAAGGGTTGGCTATCCCCATGGCGACCGATATTGCCTTTTCCTTGGGAGTACTCAGTCTGTTGGGCAAGCGTGTGCCGCTAAGTTTGAAAATCTTCCTTACAGCTTTTGCGGTAGTCGATGATATAGGCGGTATTTTGGTGATTGCTATCTTTTACAGTTCACATGTGGCTTATGAGTATTTGTTATGGGCGGCATTACTTTACGTACTGTTATATTTTATAGGTAAGAAAGGAGCCACTAATAAGATTTTCTTTTTAGTCGTTGGGGTGGTTATCTGGTATCTTTTCCTGCAATCGGGTATCCATAGTACGATTTCCGGTGTCATTCTGGCTTTTGTCATTCCCGCTAAACCTCAGTTGAATGTCGGTACTTATATTGAGCGTATCCGGCGTATTATCAGTACATTCCCCGAAATGGGAGCAAACAATATCGTATTGACCAACCAGCAGATAGCTAAGCTGAAGGAGGTTGAGTCGGCTTCCGACAGAGTCATCAGTCCGCTTCAATCACTTGAAGATAATCTTCATGGTGCGGTGAATTACCTTGTTCTTCCATTATTTGCTTTTGTCAATGCCGGTGTTATGTTCAGTGGTGAAGGCGAGGTCATTGGCGGAGTTACCTATGCGGTTGCTCTGGGGCTGTTGGCTGGCAAGTTTCTTGGGATTTATTCTTTTACCTGGTTGGCCATCAAGAGTGGACTCACTCCAATGCCTTTAGGGATGAACTGGAAGAACATATCCGGAGTGGCATTATTGGGAGGCATTGGTTTTACGGTATCACTTTTTATTGCCAATCTTTCGTTTGGCTCCACTCACCCCGTATTGTTGAACCAAGCTAAACTCGGTGTTTTGTCCGGTACGGTAATAGCAGGTATATTGGGATATCTGGTTTTGCATTGGGTCTTGCCCCGGAAAAGATGATTTTCTTATATAATAAGGTAGTCTTCTAATCTCCTGCTAAGATTAGTTAAATAACTTATGGCATTAGTTGAATAACTAATGGTTGCAGTTGTTTGTTCTGAATGATTTATTATCTTTGTGGTATCAGAACCTTTTAATTCTTAATTACGATGAAAAGACTTACTGCCAAAGAAGAAGAGATCATGCGCATATTCTGGAAAGAAGGTGCAATGTTTGTCCGTGAACTTCTGAAGTATTATGACGAGCCCAAACCCCATTATAATACAGTATCTACTATCGTACGGGGTCTTGAAGAGAAAGGGTTTGTCGGATATAAAGCTTATGGCAATACCTATCAGTATTTTGCCTTGATCTCAGAGAAGCAGTATAAGCGCTCCGCTCTTCATGAAGTTGTTTCCCAATATTATGATAATTCCTACACCAATGTTGTATCGGCATTTATTGAGGAAGAAGGGTTATCTGTTGAAGACCTGAAAGCTTTGATTCACCAGATAGAACAAGGATGTAAAAAATAATCTTATGGGAACTTTCTTGTTTTACCTGCTCAAGTCAGCTTTCTGCCTGATATTATTTTATGTGTTTTATCGGGCGTTGCTGAGCCGCAGCACTTTCTTTCGCTTTAACCGATTGACATTGCTGGTGGGGATGTCGGTATGTGTCGTCCTCCCTTTGATGGAGTTTACTACTGAGGAAGAGCATCTCTTCCATACTCCTTTTCAGGTCATCCATCGTGTATTGGTGGAAGAAGGTTATTCCGATTCTTCGTTGGAGTTGGTTCAGGAAGGAGGAATGGGGCGGTTGGCAAACTCGCCTGAAAGGGTACGACATACTTCTCCTGATATCACATTCCGGCATGAATTAATAAGAGTAGGGGGAGTTGTCTATTTGATAGGGAGCGTCGTAGTGTTCTTAGGCTTTGTACTGTCTGCGATTCGTATGTGGCGTCTGATATTACATGCCAGGAGGAGCAGATACGGAAAGTATACATTGGCATTGACTTCTCAAACGGTAGGTTCTTTTAGCTGGGGGAGGGTTATTGTGATTTCTGAAGCGGATTATGGTCATTCACAAGAAATTCTGCTGCATGAAGTGATGCATTTGCGTAGTTGGCATACGCTGGATTTATTGTGGATTCAACTTCTTCTCATTCTATTCTGGTTTAATCCGGCCGTGTGGCTGTTGAAACGTGAGTTACAGGAAGTTCACGAATTTGAGGCAGACGACGGAGTGATAAATAATGGCATCGATGCAACGAGATATCAACTTTTGTTAGTGAAAAAGGCTGTTGGTACAAGGCTCTACTCTATGGCCAACGGTTTCAATCACAGTAAACTTAAAAACCGAATCACCATGATGTTGAAAGAAAGAACCAATGGGTGGGCACGTTTGAAGCTGTTGCTTTTTGTGCCCGTGATGGCCGGAACGCTTTATGCGTTCGCCCGGCCCGAAGTGAAGGAGACATTTGTACAGACAGTGCCCGGACTGCACCAGAAACAAGCAATGGATTATCAAACTCTGTCGAAACTGTTGAGGAATGAAGAGGAGGCCTACAACCTTCGGAAATTTGGAAAGAAGGTTGCCCCTACTACCCCTGAGAACCGGATGAATCAATTGCTAATGAATGCCAGGAATGTGATGCTGTTCGATGGAGATTATGTTCTCAAAGAAAATCTGAAGGATAAAGTTAAGGAAAAGCTTTTGTAT
>USSR01000866.1 GCA_900557355.1 uncultured Bacteroides sp. | reverse complement strand
ATTCTTAGTAATCGCCATTCCAAGTCCTGTTCCCTGTATTTTATTTGTAAGGGAACTTTCCGCACGGGTAAACGCATCAAAAATTGTATCCTTGAAATCTGCCGACATTCCCATACCATTATCGCTAACTAAGAAACGGTACTTTGCATAGACAGATGACTTTGTCTCACATTCTTCTACCAGAAACTGAATTTTTCCACCTTCCTGCGTGTACTTCACTGCATTAGAAACCAAGTTGCTGAAAATCTGTATCAGGTGAACCTGATCCCCATTCACCCACTCATGCTGAATATTTTCTTTTATGATTGTAAGGGTCTGCTGCTTTTCATATATTTGAGTATGAAATATAGTGTCAAGTTCCTGTATAAAATCCAGAATAGAAAAGTCAGAATACTTGAATACTGTTTTTCCTGCCTCAATCTTACTCATATCCAGAACATCATTAATAATTCCTAACAGATGCTGTGATGAAATATCTATTTTATCTGCATACTCTATAACTTTTGCTTTATTACCTGCATCATGTCTGATCAAAGATGTGATACCAATGATTGCATTCATAGGTGTACGAATATCATGTGACATATTAGACAGGAAATCCGTTTTCGCCTTATTTGCATTTTCAGCTGTCTGTAAAGCCTCTGTTGCAACGTTCTTTGCCTTTTTCAGTTTTTGATTGACTACTTCCATTTCCTTCATTGTTTGTAAATGAAGTTCATTATTTCTTTTTTCATATTCTGCTTTTTGATCTGCAAGACTAAGTCTGGAAATACTGTAGAATAATCCGGCAAAAAGTAAAAGTATAAAACCTGCCATGAGTATTGTTGTAAACAGCACCGTTTTCTGGTAATCCATCAGCACATTGTCAACAACTCCCTTTGCCACAATGCATACCAAAATGGTGTTGTTGCTTTCTATCGGGCAATACCCCAGATAATAGGGGTTCTGTTTTCCCAAAAGTGCAACTCCGGATTCTCTGTTATCAAACTTCTTTTTGAACAAATCAGCCTCTTCTTCTGTAATAGCCTGTTCCCCTTTTAAATGTTTTAACAAAGAATAATTACGCTGGTATTTATCACCACTCTGGTTCGTATACGTAATATTTCCGTCATTATCCAGCATGAACAAATATGCTTTTCCGTCATAACCTTTCAGTTTTAACATGGAATCCAGTTTCGAATGATCATACACAGTTCCAATTGCCGTATAAGTTTCCCCATTGATCGTGTATTCCTGACATGGAATCGCAACCAGATAACCGTCTTTTTTCTTCTGATCATAATCAAGACGCACCAGTTTTCCAATATTGTATCCATTCTTTAAGTCCAGCAGAAGTTTACTTGGCATATCAATCCGCATTTTTGTTCCACCTGCTGATATTGCCTGACCATTTTCCTGAAGGAATATAAGTGTACTTTCCGATTCTTTTTCCCATGCTTCAAAGAAACTTTTGTTCACATCCGTTTCAAGAGACAGCTCCCTCTCATGAAGTAAAAATTCCTCAACCAACTGCAGCTGGCTGTAGTACCCACTCACCTGAAGATCATAGGTCTGCTGTATCTGTTCAACAACAGCTCCCATACTGCTTTTTCCGTTTTCGCTGATATACTTATTAGACTTACTTATAAGATACTTTATAAAAACTAAGCTTAAAAGAATAATAAGTAGTATAAGCAACAGCCTTGTTATTTTTTTTCTTTTATTTACCGTTTGTTCTATCTCCACTTTTACTGTTCAACCTCTATATAGTCTTCCGGTGCTGACGGCTGCTGTCCTTTTGACATTGCTGCGATCCATGCACTTGATAATGTTGTATCTTTAAGCTGCTCAATCTCACATTTCGGATTTATTTTTTTCAAAACAGACATTGTGGTGTCTGTAAGAAGAATAGAGTATTCCTTTTCTTTGTCTATTTTCTTATCATTAACTGTCAAGTCCTTTAACGAAAATCCACTTTCCTCTTGACTGACGATAATTTTCATACCGGATGCAATTGGTAATTCGTATTTATTGGTTACATAAAAATTCTCATCAGCATCGGCGAGATAATTTTTCACGAGTTCATAAACCTGTTTACCATTGATTTTTGCAACATATAATGCTGTATCTGAACTCTTCGCTGTCATCATGCCAACCCGGCTGCTGGTGCATTCTCCTTTGTACATAGAAGAAGTGAAATAATAATATGGTGCCAGAGCCAGCTGTGCATCATTTTCTTCTCTGATCGTAGTTAAAATGGAAGATGCTGCATCACGGCCATTTCTATCGTTCAGTGAAATGGAATATTCATTTTCAAAATTCACCGTTGCTTTTTCTTCTGGATCTTTACGATTCATTACACTACGAAAAGTATCATAAGCCTGTGTTTCATCCATTTCCCCTGACAGTAATCCGTGAACAGCCTCAAGACTTGCATCAAATGATTTTTGAGCGGAATATCGGATATAAACAGCATTATTATTAATTTCCTCTTCCAGTCCAGGCACATCCTGCATCATGGTTGGAACATCTGTATTCAATGAAATAACACCGCTTCCATCCGCAATCAGCTTTTGCCCCTCTTCTGAAATCATACAATCCAGCACATCCAGTGCAGTATCCAGTTTCTCCCGGTCTTTTTCCAGGTTTTTGTTAAATGCAATGTTTAAGGACGGAGTCATGTACACATAGGATTCATCCGATGTCTGTGAAAAGTAAGGAATACGGATCAGATCCGCATCCATCTGTTTCTGCAGCTGCTGCATAACCGTCGGATGTCCATGAAACATTGCTGATTTTCCTTCGACAAACATCTGGGTTCCTGTATTGATATCAAAT
>USSR01000865.1 GCA_900557355.1 uncultured Bacteroides sp. | reverse complement strand
CGGGTAATCAAGGGACCATTGGCTGGACTGGAAGGGGAATTAGTAAATGTAAATGGAAAATCGAAAGTTGCTGTTCGATTGACAATGTTAGGGTGTGCATGTGTGGATATACCGGCTGGGTGTGTAGAGCCGGTATCTGAAAAAGGGGATTTACGTGATTGAGTAATCAATCTATTTTATAGGGGTATGGGGATTTTACTGCAAAAATGTAATGAAAGTCTGTAAAATAGCAGGCAGTCTATCTGACATCGGTAACCAAACAGTGGATATATTTATCGATGACCTCTCTCAAAAATAAAAATCCATAAAGTATTATGAATTATATCTTTACAAAAGATATAGTGTAGAAATGTATGTACGTATCGAAAGATGAAGGGATTCTCTGTTGGGCTACACCAACATGGAAATCGTAGTCATAGTCCTTGTACTGATCATAATCAATCAGATAAATCAAATTTCGAAATATTATTTTATTCATTTATACTATAATGGAAAAAACATTGAAGGACATAGTGCAATATGTCCGCAAAAATTATTTCAGTTATTGGGTTATTTTAGGTATTGACACGGCAATTTCTGTATCATGTTCGTTGGTCGCTTATGCGGTAATTCATTATATGGCGCATGTTCCAATGACCGACTGGATGCTCTGTAAATTTGCTTGCGTTTCTTTGGTGGCAAGTGTTGCGGGCTCTTTATTATTCCATACTTATCGTAATACAATTCGTTTCTCACAGGCACGTGAACTTTGGCGTATCATGTGTGCCGTTTTATTTAAAATTGCCTGTTTGGTCATTATTTCTTTTGGAGTTATATATGAGACCCAATTGCCATATAATTATAAAATATCCTATCTTCTATTTGATGGTTTATTGACTTTAGTGATCTTGACGACCTTCCGTGTATCATTGATAATCGTCTATGATTTTTTATTGGATTGGGTGAATAAAAAGAACACACGTATTCTTATTTATGGTACTAATGAAGAGAGTGTAGCCTTGAAGTTACGTCTTAGGGATAGTGCACATTATAAAGTAACCGGTTTTTATGTATATGGTAAAAATAACAGCCGACGCCGATTGGCAGATCTTCCCGTTTATTACTTTGAAAATGAATCGGATGTTGATTATATCATGCGGAAGCGCGGAATTAAGGGGATTCTGTTTGCCCGTTATGAAGATACCCGCCTGGAAGAAAAACGACTTCTGGAATATTGTAAAAACAATGAACTTAAAACATTGATAGCTCCTACTATCAGTGAAGCGGATTCTGACGGAAACTTTCATCAGTGGGTACGTCCTATTAAGATTGAGGATTTGCTGGGCCGTGCCGAAATTAATATCAACCTTCGTCAGGTTGCAGAAGAATTCAGGGGAAAAGTGGTGTTGGTGACTGGTGCGGCAGGCAGTATTGGTAGTGAACTTTGCCGTCAATTAGTGCAGATGGGAATTCAGAAACTTATCATGTTCGACTCTGCAGAAACACCTTTGCATAATGTCCGTCTTGAGTTTGAGAAAAAATATCCAAATATAGATTTTGTTCCGGTGATTGGTGATGTGCGTGTGAAGGAACGCGTTCGTATGGTATTCGAATTGTATCATCCTCAAATCGTCTTTCATGCCGCCGCTTATAAACATGTACCATTGATGGAAGAAAATCCTTGTGAGGCTGTACTTGTCAATGTGACCGGTTCTCGTCAGGTGGCTGATATGGCTGTGGAATATGGTGCTGAAAAGATGATTATGGTGTCTACGGATAAAGCTGTAAATCCTACTAATGTAATGGGCTGTTCCAAACGTTTGGCAGAAATCTATGTTCAAAGTCTGGGATGCGCTATCCGTGAAGGAAAAGTGAAAGGTCATACAAAATTTATCACCACCCGCTTTGGTAATGTATTGGGTAGTAACGGTTCTGTCATTCCTCGTTTTAAAGAACAGATAGAGAATGGTGGGCCGGTGACTGTTACTCACCCTGATATTATTCGTTTCTTCATGACCATTCCCGAAGCTTGCCTTTTGGTAATGGGGGCCGCCACAATGGGTGAGGGCAATGAGATCTTTGTTTTTGAGATGGGAAAAGCAGTCAAGATCGTTGATCTAGCGACTCGTATGATCGAATTGGCTGGCTATCGTCCGGGTGAAGACATCAAAATAGAATTCACGGGATTACGTCCGGGTGAGAAGCTTTATGAAGAGGTATTGAGCGATAAAGAAAATACGATCCCAACAGAGAATAAGAAAATCATGATCGCCAAAGTTCGTCGGTATGAATATGCTGATATTCTTGATACTTATGCAGAGTTTGAAAGGTTGTCGCGTGCGGTAAAGATCATGGATACCGTGCGGTTGATGAAGAAAATAGTTCCGGAGTTCAAGTCAAAGAATTCTCCGCGATTTGAAGTATTGGATAAAGAATAATAAACTGGAAAATTTTATGAATAAACTATTTTACATGTATATGAATATACAAGGTATGGGACGCAATGTGCTTGTTTGCTTGATTACAATACTTCTGTTTGTTTCCTGTCAGTCATATAAAAAGGTACCCTATCTGCAGGATGCGGAAATTGTGGAACAGACAGCTCAACAGGAAAATTTGTATGACGCCAAAATAATGCCTAAAGACCTGCTTACTATTGTGGTTTCATGTACCAGTCCGGAGTTGGCGATTCCTTTCAATTTGACGGTAGCTAGCCCTGCTAGTGTGGCTACCGGGAATACACAGTTGACAACCCAACCTGTCCTACAGCCTTATTTGGTGGATAATGAAGGAAAGATCAACTTCCCGGTATTAGGCGAATTAAAAGTGGGCGGTTTGACAAA
>USSR01000864.1 GCA_900557355.1 uncultured Bacteroides sp. | reverse complement strand
ATGGGCCAAGTTTATTTAATTTTTAATTTGTCCCAATTTTAATGGGACACTAGTGGTTTAAAGCCTGGTATAGCTGCATTACTTCCTGTAATTCTTTCACCTTTTCTGGATATTCCAGATGAAGATTATTAGTCTCTCCAATATCCCGTTTTAAATTAAACAACTCAGGCACATCACCTTCCTTAAACTTACTATTTCCCGTTTTAGGCAAATAAACCCAATCTCCTTTACGTATTCCATGCACCTCACCACCTTTTACATAGACATACTCATCACGCAACCGCAAAGAAGGGTTTTTCAAGAATGATGATATATCCACTCCATCAATCTCCTGCCTGAACGATTTGCAACCGGCATAATGCATTATTGTTGGGAATAGGTCAATACTGGCAATTATCGCATCACTGGTTACTCCTGCCGGGATAGTACCCTTCCAACGCAGAATACAAGGTACACGTACCCCGCCTTCATAATACGAGAATTTACCGCCACGTAACGGATCGGCAGAACCGCTATTTTCTTTGTAACCTAACCACGGCCCATTATCAGATGCAAAAATAACCAACGTGCTTTCCGCCAATCCTTGTTGATCCAGATAGTCGAGAAAGCGTCCGACATTCCAATCTATTTCTTCCACAACATCTCCATAAAGCCCACGTTTGCTCTTGCCTCTGAACTGCTCGGATGCAAATAAAGGAATATGGGGCATCGAAGGAGTAATGTAAACAAAGAAAGGTTTCTCTTTATTCTGCCCTACAAACTCAATCGCTTTATCAAAATAACGACGGGTAGTAGTAGACTGATCACAGGGGTATTCTATGATTTCATCTCCTTCAAACAAAGGAGATACACTATTGAGTCTCTTTTTTATCGTCGCTCTGTTGGGAGCATTTCTCACAAAGTCCTGATCCGCTTTAGCTTCAGACAGAGTATATCCTTCTCTAAACACAGCATTAGACGCAAATTTTTGAGAAGGGCCGATATACATATCGTTACTATAAGGAATACCGAAGTATTTATCAAACCCCTGATCTGTGGGTAGATGACCTTTCAAGTCACCTAGATGCCATTTACCGAAACAACCTGTTGCATAACCTTGTTCTTTCAATGCTTCTGCCAAGGTTATCTCTTCGGAAGGCATACCTTCGGATTCCGGAAAGAATACTCCTTTCACTCCATTCCGGGTATTCAGCCGTCCCGTTAAAAGGCCCGCACGTGAGGCACTGGAGACAGAAGCAGATACATAGAAGTCTGTCAGTTTTAGTCCTTCCCTTGCCATCCCATCTATTGACGGGGTTTGTATCAACGGCGATCCGTAGCAACCAAGGTCCTGATATCCCTGATCATCGGTAAAGATGATAACAACATTAGGCTTGTGCTGAGCTTGCATAAGCCCAGCACAAGTCAACATAGGGAGAAGAACCAAAGTCCTACTCCGAAATAACATTACCTTCCGTAATTCCACTGTCATTATAGGTATCCACACGATAATAATACTTCACGCCTTTAGTGAGAATATGCAGCAAAAGTTCAGTGGTTTCATTTCCCTTCACCTGAATACATTGATTCAGAAAGTCGGGTTGATAACCAAAGCGAACCAAATAACCGTCGGCACCGAATGCTTTATTCCAGGCAATCGAGGCGTATCTTCCATCTTCCTGGTTTCTTTTCACAGAAAGTTCTTTCACCTGTCCGGGCTTATCCGAATAACCGGAACCGAATACCCGCAAATCCAACAGTGCAAATTTACCTTCTTTGGGAGTATGTACATTCTCCACCTTCATATAAGAAGCTTCTACAGGTTTGGAGAGTTCCAGATATTCATGAGGAACCACTGTTTTGTTTCCGGACTTATCAGCAAGCAACTTCCAGGTATGTCCATCGTTCGAAGTATATAGTTTGTAGGCATGATAGTCTGTCTCTTTGGGAGCCTCCGGATTTATATCCTGTTCGGCAAAGTTGATCTGAACAGAGTTAATCTGCACTTTCTTACCAAAGTTCATTACGAAATGCTCACCTGCATTACCGCTTTCTGCCGACCACCACGTCCTGACATTCTCATCCGCTGCTTTCTCCGGTTCAAAACCCGAAAGCGAAGAAGAAGCCATACAAGCTTTATTGAAAGACTGGAGCATCCAGCCGAAAGCAGAGATGTCCTGCGGCTCAAACTTCTTCTGAGGCAATAGCATCGGATAATCACCCAATACGGTATGAGTTCTCATCCGCCCTTTCGCATCAAATGATACTGGGAACAATCCGATTCTTCTTTCAAATTCATCGTGGTTACCAATCCACATGGAAGTTGCCTGCCACCAGTTACCATACTTATCTTTGAATACACAACTATGGCCTGCCCCACCAATAAAACCACCGACCTTCAACGAAACAGGATTGTAAGGCTGTTCAATAAAGCCTCCATTCGCGCTATCACTCTCCATAACGATATCGCAATACCAGTTACAAATGGTTCCCGGTGTGGCATATTGCAGGTAATACTTATCATTGTTCTTCACAATCCAGGCACCCTCAGGGCAAGGTATCTTCTGGAACTTACCCATCCAGGCAGAAGCGTCGATTTCATCATACAGTTCTCTGCGCCCGAAGTGATAACCGGAAGTGCACTTTTTAACGTCCGTAATATATTCACGAAGCACCTTCTTCGTACCTTCTATTTCCTCAAAAGTCTCAGGATTCACTTCAAAGAAAGTAGTAGATTGTTCTGCACCCAACCCATAATAAAAATAAAAGCGCTCATCATCAATGAACAGACAGGGATCGGCCATACGTCGTACCTCCCCGCATTTTTCCCATTTTCCATTTTTCGGGTCAGCAGAGCGCC
>USSR01000863.1 GCA_900557355.1 uncultured Bacteroides sp. | reverse complement strand
TTCTTAAAAGGTAGTTACCGGGAGCAAGATTACTATAGAATACTTCACGACGATTACCCGCATCCACCCAATCCGGATCTACTCCATCCATCTTATAAAAGAACCGGTCGCTATTACCATATATATGGTTATCACTCGCATAGGCTATCGCAATGTTTGTCTGATTGTGTTTTAAGCATAACACAGATGTCTCAGCCAAGCATTTATCTAACACAGAACCGTCACAAGGTCTTTGCAATTTATTATTAATACGCAACGTAGTAAGAATCACAGAAGCCGGCGTATCATTCAACATAAAATTCCGGTTATCTACCATTACATATCCGGTATTACCCAATATCCAAAAACAATTGGCTGAATCTATCAGACTGGAAGCATCCATATCGGTCAGACGCAAACCGTTGTTATTATCAAAAGTATGTAATTGGTCTTCTTTGAAGTTGAACAAATACAACTTGTGTGCACCAATTACCCATAACCTCTCTTCATTCTGTTTTGCAACAAAATAAAGTTTATCCGAATGAACCTTGGTATGCGACAAATGTTGCTTTCGCAATTTCCAATGTTTATCTACAGATAAGAGCCCCTGTCTCTCAGTCGTCATCCATAGGTTATGCTCCGAATCCCGGCAAAAAGAAGTTATACTAAGCGATTTATCTGCAGGAACTCCCAAATCTGCCGCGCTTATCTGTTTCTTTTGTCCTATATTCAGATCATAGACATACAATCCTTCCTTCTGGGTGGCAAACACAAGTATTCCGGGATCTATTTCATCAATATAATTCGAGCATGGAAATTGCACGGAGTCCATATCTAGACAGAAAACGCCCTGATCCTGTACAGATATCCACCAATGCTCTCTGGAGTCTTTGAAGATATACAATATATTTGTATTATCGTACTTTCGCAATAATGAAAACTTATTCCTCTTTATAGAATAATTATAAACTTCTCCCCGTTGATTACCGCACATGATTGTATCACCCGATATACAGATTGATTTAATGATATTATCATTGTGGTGCTTGTTTTCATTCAGCCAGAAGGATTCTACCTGACCTGTTTCCGGACGATGACGCAGCAAGCCGTTACCTTCTGTCGCGAACCAGATATTATTATCAGCATCTTCTTTTGCCATCCTGAAGCGTCCAGCCAAATGGGAAGGAGCAAAGAATCTGAAACGCTGATTATAGCTGTGACTGTAGTTCACACCACCGGCATATGTACCGACCCACACTATTCCTTGCCTATCCTTAAACAAAGAATATATGGAATAATAACTCAGACCTCCTTCTTCTCCGATTTCCCCTTTTTCTACTATCACCTCCTCCATATTATCCTTATGCAGCCTAAACAGGCCATTGAAAGTACCAATCAACATATAGTCCTTATTCAACTCTATGATATCCCTGATCTCTTTATTAAGGAGAGATGTAGAAGAAAGCTTATAAGTTTTCACTTCCTTGGTCTGAGGATTATATTTGTTGATACATATACCTACAATCACGCTCCAAAGACAACCTTCTGAATCCACCCGCAACACATTTATCAATCCGTCAGTCAAGGGACCTTTCTCTATAGACCTGGGATAAATATGCTCAAGCAATTGCCAGTTTTCATCATATACAATAATGCCATGTTGGCGAGTGCCTACGTAATATTTCCCACCAGCCTGCACAAATGCAGAATATCGATATTCCTCCGGAGCGTCTTGCAGAACCACAAGAGTATCTTTCTCCATATCATATCTGAATATTTTCTTTTCCGTATAGGCTACAAAGCTCCCTCGCTTATCAACTCCAATCCCAACCCAACGACTACTTTGGTTCTTGTCATACAGGAAACTTTTTACTTGCTGAGTAGAATATTTCATCCTGTCCAAACCGTTTTCATGCAATATCCATAAATTCTTATCCCTGTCCTGAATGATACGGCGTATTTTATTACCTCCAAGAGTGGGTTGGGTATTGGTACTGAAAATCTCGATACGCTGTCCGTCATAACGGTTTAAACCATTATCACTTCCCAGCCAGATAAAACCATCCTTATCCTGATATATGGATTGCACATAATTATGAGAAAGTCCGTCTTCGGTAGTCAAATGTTCGAAAAACAATTTGTCAGTCAAAAGCTGGGCACTTCCACTCGACCAACAAAAAAAGAATAATATCAATAATATATATCGGCTAAACATGCTGCAAATATACCTTTTATTCCTTAATGACACAAATCCGGGAGTTTCTGAGACATGTCGTAAAGTCCTAAAATTCATTGCATTCTAACTTTGCAGCAACAATAAAGAAAATAATATTAACCCTAATAAAGTAAATACCATGAAATCTCAAGTAACACTTAAAACAATCGCTAAAGCACTAAATCTTTCTACTTCCACTGTATCCAGAGCTTTGGCAGACCAGTGGGATGTAAATTCGCAGACAAAAGAAATCGTAATGGAATTGGCCACCAAATTAAACTACAAGCCCAATATCATGGCAGTGAAACTTAAACAATGCCATAAGAATAATACGGAAGTCAGTAAACAACCTAAAATTACCATCAAAGAAATGGCACGCCAACTCAATCTGGCACCATCTACCATATCACGCGCATTAGCCAATAAAAAAGATATTAGCCTGAACACCAGAAAGGCTGTACAGGCTTTAGCTAAGAAGCTACATTATCGTCCAAATCCTATCGCTATCATCTTAAAACAACAACATACTAAACGTGCATCAGCATAATCTCATATTAATGCGAATCAAGAGTTGAAATTGATTCATAACCTGTCAAAAATGAACTAAATGCAATAGCTACCCCCGTTCTTAGGCATTACTATACTTTTCCCTTC
>USSR01000862.1 GCA_900557355.1 uncultured Bacteroides sp. | reverse complement strand
AGTATAAAACTCGAATCCTCTAGTTTTCTATTTACACAAAATCGTGGACAGTGCCACATAATTATTGTAGCAATCTCTATTATTAAAATATCGAAGTATTATGAGGGATATTTTTTGATTTAGCGATTGAAATATCAGTATTCATTGATATTATATTTGTGCCCCAAAGTAGCAACACTTAGACTGAGTTGCTACTTTGGGGTCTGATAAATTCTTATCATCTATGATACCCCAATACTTGCCATTATATTTATATTAATTGGGGATTATCCAAAGAAAGAATCTCACTGGCACATTGGAGAAGAGACTTTATGTCTTCATAATGATCAAGAATTTGCTTTCTTCCCCATAAACCATTTGAATCGTGAGTGATTCTATACATAATTTTTCTTTTGGGTTGTAGTCCCTGTTCCATTTTGGCCTTTTCCTTTGGTGCTTTATCATTCAAACTAGAGTTCTTTCGTCTGCTTATAAGGCACAAATTCGCAATATTATCTACATTTACGTTTTCTGTATCTTTATAAGATTGAGGAAGATGGTGTTCAATTGAATTATAATACCTGAAATAAAAATTATCGACCTCGTCAATATACCTGATATTAGCTCGTTTTGTTCTTGATGCTATCCAATATAGATAGTCAATAAAATTGAATACGAAATGAGGGGTATCTGTGCCAAGCGCTTCGAAAGACCATTCTGTATTTGGGGCAGATTTTGTCTTTTTATCAAGTTGATAGTAATAATTGACTATCCATTTATCAAGGAAAGCTGATAATTCTTTTGGATTGACATTATCAACTTCCTTTTCATTCAACCATTGCAACAACTCAAAAAGCCAGTTCTTATACTTTTTATTGCGGAAAGAAACTTGGAGCATAGACTCTTGCATAATAATCTTTTTCTGAATATCCTCTTCTTCCTCATTCTCATTAGCGTCATCTGTTCGATTAGAGAATGTGTTTCTGAATTTTAAAGTCAAAGAATTCATTTCTTTCGACGAATACGGTTTCAGCATAATCCATTTCAGGTTCTCATCTTCTTCATTTTCACCTTGAGCCTTTATAACATAACGGTCAAACAAAGTTCTCACTTTCAACATAGTTGTGATAAACAGCATAGAATTAATGTTCTCTTTCAGTTCATTATAAGTCGATAAGAGATAGTTGGCGTTCAACTGACACTCTGAATTTTTAAGTTTAAAAAGAAGCATTAAGAAATTAGGGAAATCAATAATTGCCTCATATTTAGCTTCTGCCTCTCTGTCAACGTCCTTGTTTGGCAATGTCAATACTTCGTCTATACTTAATGGAGAAGTGAGTTTGTCCTCTATATTGTATTGTGCAAGGTATTCCAATTCTAAGGTATCATAGTTTTTTCCAAACAATGGATATTCTTGGTTTCTTCTATAATCAGATAACCCTTTCTGAATTGGTATGTCCATTTGAGAACAGGCATCCCAAATAGCAGAGAACACACTTCTGTCTTTTTCATTCAGATTCTTCATCATCAAGGCTTTCACTACCTCATGTTCTTGTAACTGTTCTCCTCTGTTATTCATAATCTCGAAATAAGCAGCAACGTCTGTATCATTTGGCAAAATAGTTCTGACGAGAATCACATTGTTATTGAGATATTCCTTAAACGATATAATTTGCGATTCGGACATAGAAGACAGTGTGATAACTTCATCTTTAGAGGAACCTGGGTTTGTATGAATCTCAGTAGACTCAACGATATCGATAGCATCGACTAGTCTGAAAATCTTCCTATTGTCCCGTTTATTACATTCATCAACATATTCACGGCTTGTAGCTGACATGAATAGTCCTTTAAAGAAATCTTCGACTTCTGGTCTTGAATCGTATGTGAGATGAGAATTGTTTAATAAACCTAAATATTTGCATATTATATGTAAAGTTGTAAGTCTTTGTTGACCATCGATGACTTCATATACGCCATCTGGTCTTTGAAGAACGACAAGACTACCGATATAATATCTCGATTCAGGGTTTTTACTATTATCGTATATATCTTGTAACAATTGTCGGATTTGTTGCTCTTGCCACGCATAATTACGTTGGTAGAGGGGTACAACATAATTGTCGTCCCATATCTCGGAAATACTTTTATTTAACTTATTCATATTAATCAGTTTTGTTTAAAAACATTCAGAATTTCATCGACTTGATATTTGATATCCAAATTATTTTGTGCTATAAGTGCTTTGTGTTTTATAAGATGGAGGTCTGACAAACTTTTAGCATTCTGGATGGTTTGGAAAATCCAACCGGTATTGGAGCTTTTCGCCATCGTTTCATAACGAATTTGTTTTTTCTCCAACCTATATCTGTAAATACACATATAGAGCTCTTTATATATATCATTTACGCCCATTTCACCAAACCGGTCGAAAGTCATCATAATAGCAGACTTATATACTTCTCGGATATATCCGTCGCCTTTTCTCCAATTATAGCTCTCATAAATACAATGATCTTTATAGAACCGCTTGAAGTCAATTAATTGTGAAGACTCCAATTGCATAAATAATCTTTTGTATATCTCAACGTAGGTTTCAACATATTCGAAAAAAGCCTTTCCATTTAAAATTAACTGGGTAATATTGACAAAAGGATTTATGTTGCCACTGTCACCATGTATAAATCTACCTTTCACTTTTATAAGATTTGTGTTCATGGTTCTCATAAATAGATTTGCGATTTCTTGCTGTACAAGAATGTTCTGGAAGGCAAAGTCTAAAGAACTTTCCTTATCTAAAGTAACTCCCTTAAATTCGTCAACATGCTTCTTTCCAAATTTATAAGCACTTTCGCCTCTTACCCATACAGC
>USSR01000861.1 GCA_900557355.1 uncultured Bacteroides sp. | reverse complement strand
TTACCTTATTTGTAAGTAGCGTGTAGATGGCACATATCTTTTCTTCTGTTCCTTTCATCTGTTCAAGATGTAGTGCATTCATCTCTTCTTTAAGAGGATTGCTCATTTTCAGTCTGCCACCGAATTCATTGTCTTTGAGCAATGCTTCATCAATTTGTTCCCAGCTTTTTGTGAACGATTGATAGAGAGAGCCGGGAAAATCAATTCCCAGTAGTTCTAAATTTACCTGTGTACAGTAGTCATCTGCACACCACACGTAACTGTCGTCTTTCAAGGCGGGTAGTTGAGTTCCCCGAAAATTCATGTGTGATCCGGTGCATTGGAAGAACTGTCCCCCGATAGAGAGACTGAGAGAAGTGGATTCGCTTTTTGTCTCCAGGCTCTCCATGCCGCGCATGTCTGTATTGAACTTGAAATATTCGGGAATGATTATATCGTATTCAGCATATAAAGTAGGAATGTCACTTTGTGCTTTCCAGCTGTCGATGGTGAAGAAGAAGTCTGATTCTAACCGGTATTCATATTCTATCAAAGTCCCTGCTTTTACTTGCGGGATGGAGAATTTCAGAGTCATCTGGTTTTCGTTAAGGCGCTCTTTGAATACCATATCTTTTTTCATTTTGGTACGTACCATTTTCCCGTTTTCCATATTATAAGCGCTGGCATCCAAACCGATGATATTTTCTTTCATGGTGTTGTTGGCCAATTCATAGTAGGGAATCGTAACATTGGCGTAAGATGTACCTTCCGGTTTGAGTACTTTGATTTTTACTTTATACTCAGAAACGAGGCGGAAGCTTTCAAGCCCCCATTTGTAGCTGACATTGGTCAGTTTACATAGAATAACGGCGGTGGCATTAGAGTCGGGCGCATAGGTAGTCATGGTCAACTCTTCCATGGTAGGTTTTCCAAACTTTAGATTGGGAATAATTGTTTGCTCGTCGGCAAATAGTTGGAGACAGCAAAGATAGCATAGTAAAGTCAATAAAGCGTTTTTCATATAGTTTTGAATTGAGTGTTGTTGTTTCCGCAAATATATGTTTTTTTCATTTAAAACAAGCGTTTATTCCTCTCTTTTATTAAAACTCCTTAAAGAAAGCCCGTAGCGTCACTTTTTATTTGTTATTTTGCACCAAATTCGGGTATAGTGATGTCTGATTGATTCGGGCTGCACTTCATTATTGCATAATGTTCAATGAATAAACTCACCATAAAAGTCTGTCCGGTATGCGGTAGTGCACATATAGAGCGTGCTATGACTTGCATAGACCATTATGCTTCCAGCGAAGCATTCTATCTGTGTCGTTGTCAGGATTGTAGCTTTCTCTTTACGCAGGATTTTCCTGTGGAGGCCGAGATAGGCAGATATTATGAAACTCCCGATTACATTTCCCATTCCGATACGAAAAAAGGGTTTATGAGCGGGGTGTACCACTGGGTGCGTAGCTATATGCTGGGCCGTAAGGCGCGCTTGGTGGTTCGCGAAGCACATCGTAAGGAAGGACGTCTGCTGGATATCGGTACGGGAACAGGATATTTTGCCGATGCTATGCAGAAGCGAGGCTGGCAGGTGGAGGCAGTGGAAAGGAATGCGCAGGCACGCGTATTTGCTAAGGAACACTTCAATCTGGATATAAAGCCTGATACCGCATTGCAGGATTTTGCTCCCGGCAGCTTTGATGTCATTACTTTGTGGCACGTTATGGAGCATTTGGAACATTTGAATGAGACGTGGGATACATTGAATAAACTCCTGACGGAAAAGGGTGTACTGATTATTGCAGTGCCTAACTGTTCTTCTTATGATGCTAAGAAGTATGGTGCACATTGGGCTGCTTATGATGTTCCGCGCCATTTGTGGCATTTTACGCCGGGTACCATTCAGAAGTTGGGTGCCAAGCATGAGTTTATATTGGCTGCACGCTATCCGATGCCATTTGATGCATTCTATGTATCGATGTTGAGTGAAAAGTATATGGGACGTTCTCTGTCTTTCTTCCGGGGCATGCTTAGTGGTACGCTGGCATGGTTCAGTGCATTGGGAAGCAAGGAACGGAGCAGTTCAATGATTTATGTATTCAGAAAGAAACAGAAGTAGGGGGATAAGATAAAAGGTGATAGGGTGGTAAAGTGATAGAGTGATAAGAAGGTGATAAAGGAAGAAATGAAGGTATGAAGACGAAAAGCAAAAATAATTCCGTATCCTATTTTGATATGCAGTTCATTACCTCCAGTATCAGTACTACGTTGGTATTGCTGTTGTTGGGGTTGGTGGTGTTTTTCGTGCTGACTGCCCATAATCTGTCTGTGTATGTGAAGGAGAATATCAATTTCTCTATTATCATTAGTGATGATATGAAGGAGGCGGATATTCTGAAGTTACAAAAGAGGCTGGATAAGGAAGTGTTTGTACGGTCTACGGAGTATATTTCGAAGAAGCAGGCGCTTCGCGAGCAAATTGAAGCGATGGGAACAGACCCGCAAGATTTTCTGGGTTATAATCCGCTTCATGCATCTATCGAAGTGAAGTTGCACTCTGATTATGCGAATACCGACAGTATAGCTAAAATAGAGAAACAGATAAAGAAGAATACCAATGTACAGGAAGTGCGTTACCAGGAAGATCTGATAAACATGGTCAATGAGAATATCCGCAACATAAGCCTGATGTTACTGGGGTTGGCGGTATTATTGGCGTTCATATCCTTTGCATTGATTAATAATACCATCCGGTTGACAATCTATTCCAAGCGCTTTCTCATTCATACAATGAAATTGGTAGGGGCGAGTTGGAGTTTTATACGCCGTCCGTTCCTGTGGCGTAACTTTTGGATAGGTGTATTGGCTGGTGTCATTAT
>USSR01000860.1 GCA_900557355.1 uncultured Bacteroides sp. | reverse complement strand
ACTCAATACACCTACTCCGTACTGGGACAGTCTGCTGGCTACGTATCCTCATTCACAGCTTCAGGCAAGCGGTGAGAATGTTGGTTTGCCTGATGGTCAGATGGGTAACTCGGAAGTCGGACACCTCAATATCGGTGCAGGACGTATCGTATATCAGGACCTGGTGAAGATTAACCGCGCATGTGCCGACAATAGCATTATGAAGAACCCGGGAATCGTTTCTGCTTTCTCTTATGCTAAAGAAAACGGTAAGAATATTCACTTTATGGGATTGACTTCCAATGGTGGTGTTCACAGCTCATTCGACCACTTATTCAAACTTTGCGATATTGCTAAAGAATATGGTGTTGACAATACATTCGTTCATTGTTTCATGGATGGTCGTGATACTGACCCGAAGAGCGGCAAGGGCTTTATTGAGCAACTGACTGCACATTGTGAAAAGTCGGCAGGTAAGATTGCTTCTATTGTAGGCCGTTTCTATGCAATGGACCGTGATAAACGTTGGGAACGTGTGAAGGTAGCTTATGATTTGCTGGTAAACGGTGAAGGTAAAGTTGCCACTGATATGGTTCAGGCTATGCAGGAGTCTTATGACGAAGGTGTAACGGATGAATTCATCAAGCCGATTGTAAATGGTAACTTCGATGGAACTATTAAAGAAGGTGATGTAGTTATCTTCTTCAACTATCGTAACGACCGTGCAAAAGAGTTGACAGTAGTGCTGACTCAACAGGATATGCCTGAACAGGGTATGCATACTATTCCGGGCTTGCAGTATTATTGCATGACTCCGTATGATGCATCATTCAAGGGTGTACATATCCTTTTCGATAAAGAAAATGTTCAGAATACATTGGGCGAATATTTGGCAGCTCAAGGCAAAACTCAATTGCACATTGCTGAAACAGAGAAGTACGCTCACGTAACTTTCTTCTTTAACGGTGGTCGTGAAACTCCGTACGATGCTGAAGAACGCATCCTGGTTCCGTCTCCGAAAGTAGCCACTTACGACTTGAAGCCGGAAATGAGTGCGTATGAAGTAAAGGATAAATTAGTGGAAGCTATCAACACTCAGAAGTTTGATTTCATCGTTGTGAACTATGCGAATGGTGATATGGTAGGACATACTGGTATCTATGACGCCATTGAAAAAGCAGTGAAAGCTATCGATGAATGTGTGAAAGATACAGTAGAAGCAGCTAAAGCTAACGATTATGAAGTTATCATCATTGCTGACCACGGCAATGCAGATCATGCACTGAACGAAGATGGTACTCCGAATACGGCTCACTCTTTGAATCCGGTTCCTTTTGTATATGTAACGGAGAATAAGAATGCTAAAGTAGAGAATGGTGTTTTGGCAGATGTTGCTCCTTCTATCCTTCACATTCTGGGTATGGCACAGCCGGCTGAAATGACAGGAAAAGACTTGATTAAGTAAATAGTTATAATTATATAAGTAAAGGCGGGGGTATACTCCGCCTTTATCTTTTCTAATCTTAGATTGAAGATGATACAGATAGGTGATGTAGTGGTGAGTTTTGATGTGCTGCGTGAGAAGTTCCTTTGTGATCTGAATGCTTGTAAGGGTGCCTGTTGCGTTGAAGGCGATGCCGGTGCTCCCGTCGAATTGGATGAGATTGAAAAACTGGAAGAAGTACTTCCGGTAATTTGGGATGAACTCTCGCCCGAAGCGCATGTCATATTAGAGAAGCAAGGGGTTGTTTATACCGATTGCGAAGGTGATCTGGTAACCTCTATTGTTAATAATAAAGATTGTGTCTTTACTTGCTATGATGAGAAAGGATGTTGTTATTGTGCTATTGAGAAGGCTTATAGGGAAGGCAAGACAGATTTTTATAAACCTGTATCCTGCCATCTGTATCCAATTAGGGTAGGGAACTATGGGGGGTATAAGGCGGTGAACTATAACCGTTGGGATGTATGCAAAGCCGCTGTATTGTTAGGACGGAAGAAGAATCTGCCGGTATATAAGTTCCTGAAAGAGCCGTTGATACGCAAATTCGGTGAAGACTGGTATGCAGAACTGGAATTGGTGGCAGAAGAAATGAAGAAGCAGAATATGCTTTAAGATAGTGTGGAATGAGGCGGATTTTTCTATCTCGTGGGGTGAAAAGAAAAACGCCGGGCAACAGGATTTTCCTGTCCGTCCGGCGTTTCTTCGTTGTAAGATGTGAGGTTGGTTAATAAAACGTGTTATTCAGTGACTAATCACTAATTGTTAATCATTAGTCACTGTTTTTTTCTTACGCATCTATATTTGCATACGTTGCGTTCTTTTCAATGAATTCACGGCGTGGACCAACATCTTCGCCCATCAGCATGGAGAAGATGTAGTCTACTTCAGCAGCATTCTCAATGCTTATCTGTTTCAACATACGGTTTTCGGGGTTCATGGTCGTGCTCCACAACTGTTCCGGGTTCATTTCACCCAAACCTTTGTATCGTTGTGTGTGTACGGCACTTTCTGAACCACCACCATAAGTGTCGATAAATTTTTGACGTTGTTGGTCTGTCCAGCAATATTCCTCCACTTTGCCTTTTTTGCAGAGATAGAGTGGCGGAGTGGCAATATACAAGTACCCGTTGCGGATTACCTGCGGGAAGTAGCGGAAGAAGAGCGTCATGATCAGTGTGTCGATGTGAGAACCATCGACGTCGGCATCGGTCATGATAATCACTTTCTTATATCTCAATTTATCGATATTTGCTTCCTTGCTGTCCTCAGTATTTACGCCAAAACGGATGCCGAGAGCCTGAATAATATTGTTGACTTCATCACTCTCGAACGCTTTATGCCACATGGCCTTTTCCACATTCAGAATCTTACCGCGAGA
>USSR01000859.1 GCA_900557355.1 uncultured Bacteroides sp. | reverse complement strand
CCCTGCCAGACCGGAGTTTTCCAACGCAGCCAGGATACGTCCGATCTGTTGTTCCACATCTTCTACAAGCCGGCAATACATCCAACGATAGAAATCCCACTGCTCTTCTGTCCAGTCACGGGAACCGGAACCGATTGCTTTCATTTCGGCATACGTCCCGTTGGGTTCCACATTGGCAGGTACGGGAGGTATCTGTGCACGATATTCTTCATCACTTAGTGTTTTACGCAAATCTATATACTTCTGCGTAGCAGCTATCTGATGAGGGCGCAGCTCATCGGGAAATCTCGGATCAAAACCTGCCCCATAACAAATATCATGAGGATTCATGAAAGAGAGATATAGGAAAAAAGGTTCATCCTGAGCCGGATTATAGCCAGCAAGAAAGTTCTCGGCAAAATCGGCAGGACCCTCGTAATAATCCGTACCATTCTGGGTAAAACCATACTCCTCCATGTGAGTCCTTCCACAATAAAAGCCCGGATAACCGGAATAGACTGTCTGATAGCCGGCATTACGGAAAAAATTTCCAACCGAACTTTCACGGGCAGCCGGCAAGACTCTTAAAGTATCCGGCTTAGTAGAGTTATTTGTATAACCTATTTCGCCGGCATAACGTCCTGTTACCATTGCAAAACGTGACGGCATCGATACCGGATTTGCACAATAATTATGTTCAAACCGGACACCGTTCTCAGCCAAACGATCTAATGAAGGAGTACTGACATAGCGATTGCCTGCACAACTCAGCATATCATACCTCTGCTGGTCGGTCATGATGAAAAGGACATTCAGCTTCTTTTCTTCAGCTTTCTGCACACAAGAGGAAGCAAACAATGAAATGCCACATCCATACAACACGACATTTGCGAATTTCTTCATAAGCAATTCTTCTTAGAATTCATCCTTATTTCTTCAAGGCCTTGTCCACATTCAGATCGACGCCTGCCCATCCCTTCTTGCAAGTCCAGTCTGCTGCAGGCGAAGCCCAAAACTCATCTGCTTCCGGCAAACCAAGGGCTACGAACACAGCAGAGCACAAGTAGAGACTACCTGTTGAAATATAACTCTCTCCAATATGAGGCTGATAGCCAGCAAAGCCCACCCGCAGCCATCCTTCGGGGTTGAATGTTCCGGGAGCTTGTGTCTGCCGATTGATAATTGCTGTCAGTGCACATCTCACTTGTGCAGGTTTCACTCTTTCCGGAAGCAATTTCCGGTAAGCAACGTCGGACAAAGCATGGAAAGCCCCGAAACGGTAAGCCAATGAACGACCCACTATCGGAAAAGTCCCTTCGGGAGAAATCATTCTTTCCTGTTGCTCTGCATAGCGGGCATAGCGTTCGAGTTCAAGTTCGTAAGGTATGGCACCTTCTATCTGGTGTTTCTTCATCACACCCAGCACTTCCGCCATCATCGGGTGGATAACGAAACTGTTGTAATAGTCCAGATGGAAATCGGCCCCGTCACCGTACCAGCCATCTCCTTTATACCACTGTTCAAAGCGGTCACAGGCATATTTCACCCGGTCATACTCCCACTCGCCGGTAAATTCCTTTAAGGCAGCCTCCACCATTGCCGAGAAAAACAGCCAATTGGTTTCGGAAGGTTTTATCACTCTTGATGATTTGAGTTCCTTGATTACCCGTTCCTGAGTGGTCTTATCCAGTTTATCCCACAGTTGTGTACGGGCTCTCAACAGCCCGTGAGCCAGGAAAGCGGCATCCACTAAGGGTTGACGTCCGTTATTGAAGTTCAGGTAGTCGGGCGATTCCGGATCAACTCCATTGGCAATCGACTTTAACGCCAGATCGATGTACCGGGCACGCAGTTTACCTTCTATCGTATTGTCGGGACCTAGTTCCAGCCAAGCCGAAATACCTGTAATCAGTCTGCCTAAAGCTTCCAGATGTGTCACTTCTCTTCTTTTCTGCATATCAGCGGCGATAGATTCAACCGGCATATTTTTACGAAGTTCACCTTTCGCCATATTCGTCAGCAACGGATAGGAGATACGATGGAGTGAACTCAACCAGGCAGAACGATCCGGATTTTCAGAGAAAGCCGTAATCGTCTCAACTACCGGACGCCCTTCCAACAAATTCTTATAGCGAAGCAAAGCCTCTACAAAATAATAATCGGCATACGTCAATGGAGCATCTATCTCATACTGCTTTGCCATGAAACCAGTGCAATGCTTGATGATAAAATGATTGTTATCGCCTACTTTCCTGGCACGATAGGCCGGAGAAGCCAACGACTTTATTTGCTGTTCACCTATTGCAAGGAATTGCTTGCCCAGTTCGCCTTCTACATAAGTACTCAGCTCCACATAAGCCGAAGCCATAATGGCACCGGCCGAAGCATCTCTATCAGCTTTCGGAATGTCGGGAGCATCAAAGTCCCAGTAAGGGATTTTATCTTTAGGCAAACGCGGGTGATTCATAATGTACTTACCGATTTTAATAGCATGGTCCAGATACTCTTTCTTACCCGTTTGTCGGTACATCATAGTAAATCCATATAATCCCCATGCCTGACCACGCGACCAAGCAGATTGATCACCCACGCCCTGGTGTGTCACTTGGTTCAGCACCTTTCCTGTAATCGTATCATAACTAACCACGTGGAATGAACTGCCATCCGGACGGAAATGATTGATCATTGTACGGTCGGCATGAGACTTTGCTTTATTATAGTAAGAATTATCTCCCGTCATGGATGAGGCTACCGTAAAAAGTTCCAGATTCATCATGTTATCGATGATTACGGAGAACTGCCATTTCTTGCTGTTCCACGAGCGAGTGCAACCTGTCACCGGATGGAAGCGGGTGGATAAGGATTTGGCCGCAGTCTCTATCACTTGA
>USSR01000858.1 GCA_900557355.1 uncultured Bacteroides sp. | reverse complement strand
ATCCGAAGCCCTTTTAGTAAAGGGTGGGACGGACGTATTATGTGTAACTATTTTTCTCATGTAAGAGCAAATTATGGACAGAACTTTAGTATTGGCTTTAATTCCTCTAGCTCCTGAGAAAGATTATGTACCAAGTTATTTTTTAATGATTACTTAACAAAACCTATATCAGTCCTAAAATGCTATTTTATTCATCTCCCTCCTGATATTCCAGAATATCTCCCGGCTGGCAATCCAGTATTTTACAAATAGCCTCCAGTGTAGAGAAACGGATAGCTTTCGCTTTTCCCGTTTTCAGAATAGATAAATTAGCAGGTGTAATATCCACCTTTTCGGCCAGCTCTCCTAAAGATATCTTTCGGCGAGCCATCATTATATCAAGGTTTACTATAATCATATAAAGCACTTTTATCAAGGTTAGAATTAAATGGTCAGATCCTGTTCTTCTTTCATCTTCAGTCCAATAGCGAACACTTCTGCCACAATCAGGGCCGAAATCCCCAATACCAGTGAAGTAATATGCACCATATCCGCCATACTCAATGAATACCCTGTCACTGAAAAGACCTTTTCCACGTTATGAAAACTCAGGAACGCAAGAAGGAAGGTACATACAAAACCAATAATAAGCAGCACTCCTAAACGCCTGAGTCGGCGGACATTTTTCCAATTGAATATATCGGATTTATTAATCGACACAATAAGACGGATAAAAAGTACTACAGCCCAGATAATGGCAACATAGTTTACAATAAGAATCAGGAGAGAAATAACTCTGGACAACACACTTGGTTGTGTATTCACACTGACAATCATTTGCCCGTAAGCAGCAGGCACATATTTACCGGATTTCTCATTGTAAACAGAGTCTATCAAGATATCTCCGCCCAAATCTTTTGGTACCAGCTGCACGACTTGCACATTACTAATCTCTTCTTTTGCCTTTGCATCAATCTTGGAGTCAATACCTTTCTCGATCCCGGTTTTAATTCCCAAGCCGACATAATAAGTAGTCTCTAAAACCGAATAACCCAGCACAAGTAATACGATCACGCAAAGAATATTCAATCTTCTTTTCATACTTCAATAGTTGTATTAGATAATTTATAGGAATTCATCATTCGCCAGGACAATATAAACAAAAGGAAAGCAATTACGAGACCTGTCAGATAAGCTTTTTCTCCAATCAATTCACTGCTATATTCCACATCCGGAAATTTGAGAGCAAGATAAACAGAAAGACTGTTGTTCATAATGTGAATCAGGATACAAGGTATCAGACTATGTGTCTTATAATAGATCCATGCAAGAATAAAACCGATCAGCGTAGCTCCTATAACCTGTGCCGGATTCATATGAAAGATACCGAATATCAAGCCGGATATCAGAATAGCCGTCACCGGATGATACTTTTTCAAAAGAACTTTAGTGATCGCTCCGCGAAACAATAGCTCCTCCAAAATAGGTCCCAATATAGCTACACAAAGAATACCCAGCCAACCGGATTGCAATAAGTCAAAAGTATCACTCAGCCAGTCAGGTAAAAATGTGAGATGGGACATTAGAAAGTCAATCAAGTAAATCATGGAAAGCCCCATTATGGCACTCCAGAATAAATAGCTCGCAGACACAGGTGAATACAATTGCTTATCTTTCGTCAGATAACCTTTTTGCCACAAATAAATCAGCATAAAAACAAATCCTGCCAACAAAGTAGGAGCCAAAGCAAATTCGTCTGCCCTGTCTATAGTGCCGTATTTTACGTAGATCATAGTAAATGGCCCCACTGCCAATGCTCCGAGAATTTGCATCACCAAATAAATAAGAGCCAGTTTTATTGCCGTTTTCATCGTTGTCGTCTTTTAGAGCTTACAAAGATATATTTTCTCTGCCAAACCATCAAACTGTAGCTCCTATACCACAAAGAACAGCCATCAACATGGAGAGAGAAATCACTAATAAAGAGATACTCATAAATGCCTTTTTCATAATCGTCAACCTTTATATGTTTTGTTATTCAATAATAATTTATCGTTTTTCGATATGCAAATAAAGAGGTATTTTTTGAGACTAACAAGTAAAACAGAAAATATTTATCGAAAAACAATAAAAAAAATACGTTTTTCGATAATCACGCAAAAAAATATAAAAGAGAAAGGGAAAATTAAAGATAACGGGAAGCCATTTCTTTATCTTTATGAAGCTGGGCAATCAGTTCATCTATGGAGTCAAATTTCAACTCAGGACGGAGATAGCGGACAAAAGAAAGGCAGATATATTGCTCGTAAATATCTGAATGGAAATTAAATATATTCACTTCAATGCTACGGTCAGTGCCGTTAGCCATTGTGGGACGGTAGCCAATACTGAGCATACCGCCATAAATCTGGCCTGCTACGGTAACGCGCACTGCATATACCCCATCGGAAGGAACTAACTTATCCGGATCATCCACCCGGAGATTTGCAGTAGGAAAACCTATTTTACGACCAACACGATAACCACTTACTACCATGCCATTCAAGAAATAATCATATCCCAGACAAGCAGCAGCTTCCGAGACGTTACCTTCCGACAGCAATTGCCGGATAACAGAAGAACTGACTGCAACATCCTTATCTATATATGCACGTGCAAGAATAACTTCTATGCCCAACTCCTGCCCATAGCGTACATAGTCATCAAAGCCTTCACTACGATTATGCCCAAAACGGTGATCGTATCCTATAACAAGGGCACGTATATTATAATGATCATAAAGGAACAGCATAAACTCCTTCGCTGAAAGAATAGCAACTTCAGGAGTAAAATCAAGCATCATGCAATAATCCAAGCCGGTTTCGGCGAGCAAGGAAACTTTTTCTTCACA
>USSR01000857.1 GCA_900557355.1 uncultured Bacteroides sp. | reverse complement strand
GGGCAGGCACCGGGATTAATGGTGCTTTCTGAATCAGGTGAACCCAGTAAGGCAGCAACTTTTCGTATTCGCGGAACAAATTCAATTAATTCGGGGAAAGATCCTCTTTTTATATTGGATGGAGTGGCTATTTCAAGTTCAGATTTCAACACGATTAGTCCTAATGATATTGAGAGCATTTCAGTGTTGAAAGATGCTTCTTCTACTTCTATCTATGGCGCACGTGCTTCTAATGGCGTGGTAGTAATCACTTCCAAGCGTGGACGTATGGGGGAAGCTGCCAAGATTACTTTCCGTACACAACTAGGTTTTTCCCAATTAGCTTCAAAGGACTGGGATCAGATGGATACGAACGAACGTATTCAGTTTGAAAAAGAAGTGGGATTGGATAAAGGACAGGATTACGAGAAATTAAGTAAGATAAATATCAATTGGCTGGATAAGGTATACAATGACAAAGCACCCTTGCAGAATTACGAGTTATCAGTAAATGGTGGTACGGAAAAGTTAAATTATTATGTTTCGGGAAGCTATTATGATCAGGATGGTATTGCAGTAGGTTCTACATTTGAGCGTGTTAACTTCCGTGCCAATGTGGAGGCGAAAGCTAATAAATGGTTGAAAATAGGAACGAATACAATGTTTACTTATCAGGAGGTAGAACAGAGTGATGATGGTGAATATGCATTGTGGGCTCCTATTTCCGCATCTTTTTTCATGTTGCCTTACTGGAATCCTTATAAGGAGGATGGAAGTCTGGCTCTTCAGGATGACGGCAGTTGGAAAGGAACGACGGAGAATCCGTTAGCATGGATGGAAAACAATCCGTTATCAAATAAGAAGTATAAACTTTTATCTACTTTCTATGCTGAAGCTACACCTATAAAGAATCTCACAATTCGTTCACAACTAAGTGCAGATTATGGTCATACTACTTCTTTTTATCGAAGTTTTCCGAGTTATAAGCCAAATAATAATTATGGAGGTGCCCAGCGTAGTTCGTATGATATGCTTAATCTGATGATTACAAATACGGCAAACTACCGTTTTATGTTGAATGATGTTCATTCATTCAACTTTATGGTTGGGCAGGAAGGAGTCGATTATCATTATGAAGGTTTTCAGGTTACGACTCGTGGACAGACAAATGATATTTTGACAAACTTGTCTTCCGGTTCTACCGCTTCATCATGGGGAGATCCCGTTACGGAATATTCTTTTCTCTCTTTTTTTGGTCGTGGTGAATATAATTATGATGATCGTTACTATGCTGACTTTTCGGTTCGTGGGGATGGATCTTCCCGTTTCGGAACAGATAAACATTGGGGAGCTTTTTGGTCAGTCGGGTTTATGTGGAATCTCCGTAAGGAGAAGTTCATGCAAAAATATAAATGGCTTACTAATGCGCAAATAGCGATTAATACCGGTACATCGGGCAACTCTTCTATTAATAACTATGAACATTTGGCTTTAGTTTCCGGTGGATATAAGTATAACAATGAATCAGGTATTGCTATTTCCCAGTTGGGAAATGAAGAATTAAGTTGGGAGTCTACATGGGCTACTAATGTGGCACTGCATTTAGGTTTTATTGATCGTATAAATTTGGATGTGGAGTTTTATAATAAGAAAACTACTAATATGTTGATGGCAGTTCCCATTTCTTACACAACTAGCGGTTTTGGAACTCGTTGGGATAATGTGGGAGCTATGCGAAACCGTGGTGTAGAAATTAATGTCAGTGCAGACGTACTTCGCATCAAAGACTTTACATGGAATGTGAACGCCAATGTTTCATATAATAAAAATGAGATAACCGAGCTTTATAATGGGATAACAGAATATGTAGCCTCTGATACTGGTAGAATGGTTGCGGTAGGTCATCCGTTAGGTGAATTTTATCTGAACCGTTATGCAGGAGTCAATCCTACTAATGGAGATGCTTTATGGTATACCAAAGACGGTGAAATTACTACAGAATATAATGAAAGTGACAAAGTGATGCTGGGTAAGACACATGAAGCTCCTTGGCAAGGTGGTTTTGGTACTACACTTTCTTGGCAAGGATTTTCACTTTCCGCACAGTTCACGTGGGTGGCCGATCGCTGGATGCTTAACAATGACAGAGTTTTTCAAGAGAGCAACGGACTGTTCAGTGCCTACAATCAGTCAAAACGTATGCTTTATGATCGATGGAAAAAGCCGGGAGATGTGACTGATATCCCTCGTTATGGAGTTACTCCTCAATTAGATTCACGATTCTTGGAAGATGCTTCTTTCCTGCGTCTGAAAAATTTAATGCTTAGCTATACATTCCCACAGAAATGGTTGCAGCGGACTAATTTTTTAAGTAGTGCCCGTATTTATGCGCAGGGACAGAATTTGTTGACATTTACAAGTTTTACAGGGATGGATCCGGAGTCTACCTCCAATGTGTATAAGGCTCAATACCCTATGTCCCGTCAGTTTACATTCGGACTGGAAGTTTCATTCTAAAATTAATCAGTGATGATAAGAAAAATAAAATTATATATAGTTTTAGTTGCGGTATTGCTTTCGGCATCTTCCTGTCTTGATAAATATCCGCAAGATGCAATTCCGCAAGAAGAGGCTATTAAGACAGTGAGCGATGTACGCCAAGCTTTGGTCGGTATTTATGCACAGTTTAAAAATGCCAGCCTATATAGCGGATACTTGACTTTATTGCCTGATATTCAGACGGATCTGGTATACGCTGTTAAAGGATATACAAATATCTATGGTGATGTATGGCGTAATGAAATATTAGCTATCAATAAACAGGTGGAATATGTGTATGGTGGCTTGTATACTGTCATCGGACGTTGCAATTTTGTTCTTGATAACATTGCTGCTGTAGAAT
>USSR01000856.1 GCA_900557355.1 uncultured Bacteroides sp. | reverse complement strand
CCCATGCACCATATTCTTTGCGCTTGCGTGACCATTCCTGATGGTTGCGTGCCATCGGTTCGTGGTGGGACGTGCCGATAATGACTCCCATTTCACTTGCTGTTTTACTATTCTGCGGGTCGTCAGCATAGAAAGCCCAGCTCCACATGGCCGGCCAAAGGAAATTACCTTTCAGGCGTAGTATCAGTTCACACACCCGTGCATAAAAACGATGGTCGCCATAGTTGGTACCGTATGTGTGTTTTACCCATCGGGTAAGACACGGCGCTTCATCATTCAGAAAGATACCGCGATAGGTTACGGCCGGCTCTCCGTCCGAGTATTGTCCGGGTTTAATATATACATTTGCTTGTTTCATGACGGGAACATCTGCCCACCAATACCAGGGAGATACTCCCATCTGTTCAGAAAGCTCGTAGATACCATAAATAGTGCCGCGTCTGTCGCTGCCGATGATAACTACCGCTTCATCTATTCCCTCACAAGGATTGGCGATGACTTGCAGGATGTATTTTTCATTTTTTCTATCCAATTCCTTTTTGTCTATTTTGCCTGCTGACATCAGCTTCTTTATAAAAGGAGTGCCATAAGTACCTGCAATGATACACCGTTTCGAACTTGTGCTTGTTAAGAGTTCGGGCTTTTTTCCGCATACTTGCAGTATGTCTTGTTGAAGATTGCCGGCAGCAATCATTACCCCTTTGTCTTCGGAAGAATCTATGTATATCGGACAAGGAACTCCGTTGGCAACCAACGGAAAATGATTACCGGCCGGTGTGAATATTACAAATTGTTCAGCGGCAAATGCCGCTATACTCACAACAGAGAGGTAGAAGAATAGAAATAACTTTTTCATGGTTTCAATATTTAGTAATTTGTTGTTAATCATTGATCTTATGTTTCACAGTAACCGGATATTCTATTTGTTGATAATTGGTAATTGGAAACTGGATGCAGGAAGTCCTTCTGTATTATAGATGGAAGAGGGTGGATTGTTTTCCCATGCATAGCGGATGCTTGCCGGTATTCCTTTTCCGTTCCATAAAGCAATTACTTTATCCCCTTCGGTATAGGCCTCTACAAATCTATATTTTCCATCATTGGCAGCAATGGCATGGCCTTCTAATGATTTAGCTTGCTTTAAAGAGCCTGTTCCTTGCCTGAAAGAGATAACGATCCGACCGTTTTCTTTTAATTCGGCAGCTTCAGCCATAGGCCCTTCCGCTACGATATTCTTCTCACCGAAAGAAAGTTTATTCATTTGAAGCACACAACGGTGTGCCAAGTCTTTTTTGTTAAGTGGATGAATATCATTACTTTCACCTAGATCAATGGCAGTGGCCAGTCCGACATTCTTTAACTGGAGACTTGCCTTGCGTTGTGCTTCACGTACTTGTGCGTTGCCACTTTCTACAGGCACTTTGCTTCTTTGTTGGTAATTCGCAAGTTGCACAATGACGAAAGGCAGGTTTTTATTGTTCCATTGGGTACGCCAGTCGTTTACAAGATCAATCAGATGTCTTTCATAATGTTTGCTACCTTCAGGACCCGTATCCGACTCTCCCTGATACCAGATTATGCCTCGTATTCCGTAGTTGCGTAGCGGATGAATCATACTATTATATAGTCCGGTGGGTTCATTTTGGAATCCGATAGTGGAAGGAATACGCTTCATTGTACAGCCTATTTTATGCTGCCACATAGCGGTCAGCGGAATTGTCTGACCGGCTATTTCCAATTGGTAAGGCTTTCCTTTTACAAATTCCGGACGCCCGGCACTGCTGACAAGGCGGATGACAATCTCGTTTTCACCGGCACGGAGTAAGTCTGTCGGGACTTGGTAAATACGCGGAGGATATTGATAACTTGTTCTTCCTACACAGATACCGTTTATATAGGTAGCATCCGAGTCTTTTAGTGTTCCCACGCGTAAAACAGCTTGTTGTCCGGCTAATGATTCGGGTATGTTAATTCGTTGGCGGAAGTAATGGACTCCATTGAGAGGAGTGTTCCAACTACCTCCCCAATTGGAGTTGAATACATCCACTTTCTCCCAATCTGAAGCGTCGAAACCGTCACTTGTCCATTTTTCTTTGTTCCCAAGGTCATTTGCCGATTGTTGTCGATGCCATTGATTCACTTGTTCATTTTGGGCGTTCTTCACAGAATCCGGATAATCGGGATGGAAGTACTGTGGGGATTGGAGCTTTTCCCGGAATCTGGCATATTTCTCGAGTGACTGGCGGGTAGACCATGATGCTATGTTTGTCCCTCCCCAGCTACTATTGATAATACCAATTGCAACTCCTTTTTCTGCCTGCATTTCTTTTGCAAAGAAATAACATAGGGCTGCGAAGTCCAACGTATTCTCCCGGGTACAGATTTTCCATTCATTATTGCTATCTTGTTGAGGCTCGATAAAGTTGTAAGCGTACGACGTCTTGGTATAACGGATCAGATTGTTTTCATACGACATGATTTCATCCCTGTATTTATCCATGACACGCTTTACGGTAAGTTCCATATTCGATTGTCCGCTGCATAGATACACGTCGCCTACGTATACATCTTGTATTATTTTCTGGTTGACTCTCAATTCGTAGGGACCTCCGGCCTTGTGCTTCTGCAGGTTGACCGCCCATTCTCCTGTTTGGGAAGCCCGGGTTTTGTATTGCTTTCCGTTGAATTCAATAACAACAGTTTCTTTAGGATCTGCAAAACCCCATAATGGGATAGGGGTGTCACGTTGTAAAACCATCTTGTCGGAAAAGATTCCGGGAAGTCTTACTTCTGCCTGCATTCCTATTGTATATAACAGCAGGCTCAAAATGATGCAAATGTTCTTCTTCATAAATATTATATTTAGCGAGATTATCTTCTCC
>USSR01000855.1 GCA_900557355.1 uncultured Bacteroides sp. | reverse complement strand
ATGATAAATAACTATTTAGAAACGCAAATTAAGGAAAATTTTCCTTATGAACCAACTTTTGAGCAAGAAATAGTACTAAAATCATTGGCTACCTTCTTGCTATCTCCCCGTAACGATGCGGTTTTTGTACTGCGCGGATACGCTGGTACGGGAAAAACTTCACTGGTTGGAGCATTGGTACGGACATTGGATAAGTTGCAACAGAAGTCAATTCTGCTGGCTCCTACAGGGCGGGCGGCGAAAGTCTTTTCTGCTTATGCGGGGCATCCGGCGTTTACTATTCACAAAAAGATTTACCGTCAGCAATCTTTCTCCAACGAGGTGAGTAACTTCTCGGTGAATGATAATTTGACTACACATACCTTATATATAGTGGATGAGGCTTCGATGATTTCGAACGAGGGCTTATCCGGTGCTGTGTTCGGTACAGGGCGTTTGCTGGACGATCTGATACAGTTTGTTTACTCCGGTACAGGATGCCGTCTGGTGTTGATGGGCGATACAGCGCAGCTTCCTCCGGTGGGTGAGGAGCAGAGCCCTGCCTTATTTGCCGAGGCACTGAAAGGATATGGACTGGAAGTGATAGAGGTCGATTTGACGCAAGTAGTGCGTCAGGTGCAGGACTCCGGTATTTTGTGGAATGCTACCCGGTTGCGCCAACTTATAGCCGAAGATGCCTGTGAAAGTTTGCCAAAGATAAAGGTGTCGGGGTTTGCTGATATAAAAGTAGTTCCGGGCGACGAACTGATAGATACGCTGAGTACTTGTTACGACCGTGACGGGATGGATGAGACCATTGTCGTATGCCGTTCCAATAAGCGGGCGAATATCTACAATAATGGTATACGTGCGCAAATCCTTTGGCGGGAGGATGAATTGAATACAGGTGACTTGCTGATGGTGGCAAAGAATAATTACTACTGGACGGAGAAAAGTAAAGAAATGGATTTCATAGCCAATGGTGAAATAGCTGTTCTTCGCCGCCTACGCCGTACACGTGAATTATATGGTTTCCGTTTTGCGGAACCCCTACTCTCTTTTCCTGATTACGGGGACTTTGAACTGGAAGTTAATCTGCTGCTGGATACCTTGCATACTGATGCGCCAGCCTTGCCAAAGGCAGACAATGATCGGCTTTTCTATGCCGTACTCGAAGATTACGCTGATATTTCCATGAAGCGCGATAGGATGAAAAAGATGAAGGCGGACCCGCATTATAATGCCTTGCAAGTGAAGTATGCCTATGCCGTTACTTGCCACAAAGCGCAGGGTGGGCAATGGAAGAATGTATTTCTCGATCAGGGATATATGACGGATGAGTATCTGACACCGGATTATTTCCGCTGGTTATATACAGCTTTTACCCGTGCTACAGGTACTTTGTATCTGGTGAATTATCCGAAAGAACAAATACTATAAATCGCTGGAACTAAAAAAATATCTGTTCGCATGCAGTAATTAACTATTTACTGCATTTTCATTATACGAATCCGATATAAAAAGACTAAAACAATGAAACACATCTATTCTATTCTAATGTTGATTTCACTCTTGTTTGTGGGTACTGCATGCGAGGATGATTATCGTGATATGGTATTTTTTACGGGAGATGCGCCTATTTACCAGATTGGGACTTGTGATAACCTGATCGGTTCCGTAAATCTCTATTTGAGTAAGCCGGAAGGCATTATTGTTGGTGTGGATGGTGGAGACGGTAACTATTCCATAGTGAACGGTGAAGATGCCATAGTAACTGCTGCTTTTGTAAAAAGTGAAAGTGGGTACCAGCGTATACAGATTATTCCTAAAGCCGAAGGTGAGACGGGAATTACGGTAAGAGATGGTAGTGGTTCTTCAACTTTACTGAGAGTGAAAGTAGATGAATGTCTGAAATTGATTTGGTCTAAAAAGAAAGACGGTATCGTGGTTACCGGAGAAGCTACAGAAGAACAAAAGAAGAATATTGCGGATGCATTCACTGACTTCTTTACCGTAAAGGTGGGAGGACGTTATGAGATGATACCGGATAATGAATCTGAAATGTGGGAAAAAGGAACTTTACGTGTTCGTCCGGATGATTCTGCTATTGCTCCTATGATAGGGCGATACGAAAGAGGGCCGGTTGTTGACGGTGAAGTGGAACGTTTAGGCCTGTTATTTAAGTACAATGATGAAGAGCATTTTTATACTTTCAATGGTCCTGATTTGACCAGAATGTCTGTAATGGAATATATGGACTTTTGGGAAGACGTTACTGAAGTCTGTCCGGTAGAAGTTCCGGTAGGATGTAAAGTTTACCATGTGGAACGTTTGAGCCCATACAATCAGAGTATAAATAATTGAAAAAGATATACTAATCTAACCTTTTTTGTCAAGAGAGAATTTATGTTTGTTTAACGGGACGGGAGGGCTTCGGCTTTCCCGTTTCTATTTTCTGCAACCAGATGGTGTGTTACCCTTAAACGGATGATGTGTTTTCTCCAAACAGATGGTTTATTTGGGGGGATTACATCGTTTGTTTTAGTTCATTATATAGTATGTTATCATGTAAAACATACTATCTTAAGTCATTTCACTTCTATAGATACAAAAAAGAGGAGAAACATTCGCTTCTCCTCTTTACTATATATCTTCCCGAAACTAAATCAGGATTGCATTGACAAAGATACGACATCAAGATGTTAAAGTCAAGTCTTTTGCCAGTTATTTACTTGCACAGGCAAATAATAATTCGCCTGCCTTCATAAGTCAATTATTAAATTCCGGCAAGTTCCAGCACCTTTTCTATTGCTGCATTCAGTCCGTCAACATTCTTTCCACCTGCTGTTGCAAAGTGAGGTTGGCCACCGCCGCCGCCTTGTATCAGCTTGGCAGCTTCTTTCACGG
>USSR01000854.1 GCA_900557355.1 uncultured Bacteroides sp. | reverse complement strand
GCGCCTGATTTTTTATTCACTAATCACTTTTCTGTATTCTGCCACTGCCATTTTCTCTGCCAGATATGCATTAATCAGGTTCGTATGAGCCTGTGTCCACGACAATTGTGCGGACAAGACATCTGCCATACTGGATTTTCCTTCATTATAAGAGAAAGTCACAAGGTCCAGGTTCTCTTCGGCAAGAGCCATATTTTCCTTTGCAGTCTTTACTTGCTGCTCCGTTTCCGTCAGTTTCGTAGTGGCGGCGGAGAGCTCTTCAAGAATAGTATCAGTAATATAACTTTGTTGTAGCTTCTGGATGCCAATGAATGCTTTCTGTTGTCGGTTTGTCTTGAAACGGGCTCCCCAACGGAAGATGGGGATACTGACGTTTACTCCGGCTACAGGAGTATGGGGGATTTCCTGTCCCATATATGTGATACCTGTATCCCAACCTGTGGCAAGGAACATACTTACCTGGGGATTATACTTGCTGAGGGCGGCATGGCGTTGTGCTTCACTTCGGGCAATGTTTACTGTTGTACTGGCATAATCGGCACGGCGTGGAAGTACATCGTCAAGTCCAAGAATGTCGACGGGTTCACTGGCTATACTGATTTCACTTAGACTATCAACGGGAGTATTGGGTGCTGCTCCCATTAAAATGTTCAGTTGTTGCAGGGCAAGGGTATAATTCTGGCGGGCTTTGATATATTGCAATTCAGCTTCTTTCTGGCGGGTGGAAATCATCAGCAGGTCTGTACGGCTGATAGCGCCATCGTCGAAACGATCCTGAATAATATCGTGCTGCTTCTTTATGATATCCTGAAATGTAGCAGCAGCCTCAAGACTGGCATAAGCGGCTGAAGCATTCCAGTAAACGGCATCACTTTGATAATGAATTTGGTCGAGAGTAAGTTCGGTGGTGAGTTGGCTTAACTCTTCGTCTGCCTGTGCCATACGTTTCTGGGCTATCAGAGAACCACCGGTATAGAGGGGCTGTGCCAAAGTTGCGAGTGCCTGATAGGTGTAGGGGCGGTATTCACCCTTCGGACTGTTCCACTTATCCAGATGGTTGAGGTTGGCGGTACCTTCGGCAGTGATGTCTATTTGTGGCAGGAAGCCGGTATTTGCTATTTTTCGCGCTTCGGTGCTTGCCATGGTTTTCAGGCGCTGCTGTTTCAACACCTGGCTGTAGGCTTCTACTTTGTCACGATATGCTTCACGGCTGAGATACTGTTGGGCTCCGGCTTTCAGGCTGAAGCAACAGAGTAGTGTGACTATGAATATCTTCTTTTTCATGATTACTTGTATTTCTTCTTTTCACTTTTTAATCTTATGTATCGCACAATATGCCACTGGAAGAACGAACAGAGTTAATGCTGAAGCCACCAGCAAACCACCCATGATTGTTGCCGCCATACCACCGAACATAGCGTCGAATAGCAACGGTAACATACCCAGAATCGTGGTTCCGGATGCCATGGCTACAGGTATGATACGACTGGTTGTTGCACTGATTACCGCATTCAGTGGCGTTTTTCCGGAAGCAGTTTCTATATCGATCTGGTCTACCAATACAATTGCATTCTTGATATTCATACCAATCAATCCCAGTAGACCGAGGACAGAGAAGAAGTCGAATGATTTACCAAGCAAGATTAATCCCAGTACGATGCCGATAAAGATAAGCGGCAACATCAATAGGATGACGATTGGCTTGCGGTAGGTTCTGAACAGGAATAACAGGGTAATGAACATCAGGAAAAAAGTTAATGGCATGTTAGCTGCCAATGCTGCATTACTTTCTGCTTGACTTTCCTGTTCACCAAAATACTTCATGGTGTATCCTTCCGGTACCTGAATTTCTTCTTGCACTTCTTTCCATATCTTATTGAATGCTGCTATGGCATTTACTCCCCGGCGTGGATCGGCTTGCGCCATCATTACCATCTGGCGGTTATAATCTTTCACATTCGAGAACTTATATTGGAAATCAAATTCACTGACTACTTGTTCCAAGGTAGTGGTTTCCTGTGTTGTTCCGAATACGGGTAGTGTACGCAGGTCGTTGATACGGAAAGAATCGACCGTGTTATCTTTTAGCAGGATAGGCAACACTTGGTCGCCTTCACGATATTCACCTAATGTCATACCGCTTGTGCCAATCTGAATACTCTGTGCCATGCTCTGTCGGGAGACACCTAACGGTTGGGCACGTTCCGGACTGTAAACGGGTTTCCATACAGGAATCTTATTCCCCCATGAATTTCGTACGTTAATGAGATCGTCATCCCGATGCATGATTTCCAGGACCTTATTGGTCAGCATCACCAGTGAATCGACATTATTACCGATGAAACCGATTTCAATGGCAGCATCTACCGCAGGTGATAGTTTAAACAAAGTGGTACGGGTAATGGCATTCGGATAGTTCGCCTTCATATACTGGTCGAAATTCTCTTCGTATTCCTTTGTATATTTACTGTCGGTTAGTTCAATGAGTATATTGGCAAAGTTGGGCTTGGGACCCACGGAAGTAGATGCCAGATAGTAACGTAATGGCGTACTGCCGAAAGTAGTGGATATCCGTTTCACTTCCGGTTGTTGCAAGAGGTGCGCTTCCACCTGTTTCATTTCCTTTTCCACGTCACGGATGCTGTAACCGTCCGGATAGAATATATCAGCACGGAAATAGGGCTTATCCAATGAGGGGAAGAAGTTTTGCGGCATCATTCCCATGATGATCAGTGAGATGATAAACAGGACTACCATACTACCTAGTGTGAGCGTTTTCTTTTTGATAAGTACTCCGAGGATAGATGCGAACTTGTGATAGAAAGGTTTATCATACGGATCTTTATTAGTATCGCCGGATTTGGTTTTCAAGATAAAATTGCCGAAAGTGGTGGTTTG
>USSR01000853.1 GCA_900557355.1 uncultured Bacteroides sp. | reverse complement strand
TGGAAATAGAGCCTACACTCCCTGCAAACGTTCCGCATGTATTCATTTCTTCCATTACCGGCATGGGACTTTCCGTGTTGAAAGACATTCTTTGGGAAGAGTTGAATAAGGATAGCAACAAAATAGAAGCTATTGTTCACCGTCCGAAGGATGTAAACAAACTCCAGCAAGAGTTGAAAGACATGGGTGAGGATGAAGACCTCAGCTATGAATATGTGGAAGACGATGAGGACGTGGAAGACCTGGAAGACTTTGAGTATGAGGAAGAAGACTGGGAGGATGACAAGCAATGTGTGCTTTGACAGAAGATAAACGAATGTTGGGATACGGGGTTATGACACCGTACTCCAACATTTTTTGTTTCGCAACTACCCGCCGGGGAGGTTTCAGCAAAGGAGATTATGCCTCTTTCAACTGTACGCCTTACACGGGAGATGATGCGGAATCTGTCCGTCGCAATCAGGAATTACTCTGTAACTCCATGCCTCAACAGCCTAAAGAATTAGTCATTCCGTTCCAAACACATAGTACAAAGGTGGAGGTAATTGATGAAAAGTATCTCAATGCCACATCTGACGAGCGCACGGCCACGCTGCAAGGAGTGGATGCACTAATCACCAAGGAACCGGGTTGCTGCATTTGTATTTCTACGGCTGACTGTATTCCTATCCTGTTGTATGACCGCAAGAACCAAGTAGTAGCCGCCGCCCATGCGGGTTGGCGGGGAACGGTGAATTACATAGCCGGACACACTCTCGACAGGATGCGGGCACTCTACGGAACCGATGGAAAAGATGTTATCGCTTGTATCGGTCCCGGCATATCCTTGCCTTCTTTTGAAGTAGGCGAAGAAGTGTACGAAGCTTTCCGCATGAACGGTTTTGCAATGGATTATATATCAGAATGGAAACCGGAAACACATAAGCATCATATCGACCTATGGGCTGCGAACCGGATACAGTTGCTCGACTTCGGTGTACCCGGCGAGCAAATAGAGACATCTGGCATTTGTACCTATATGAGGCATGAAGAATTTTTCTCGGCAAGACGGCTGGGGATTAAATCAGGACGTATACTATCGGGAATTATGATAGTAGACACAAAACCACAACTTTTTTAATATGAAGAATATTTTGTCCAAAGGGCAGCTATCGCTTCTCATTGTATTGGGAATTTTGATTCTTGACCAAGTCATAAAGATTGAAGTTAAAACGAATATGTTTTATAATGAAAGCATTCATATCACGGATTGGTTTTATCTTCGCTTTATAGAAAATCCCGGTATGGCTTTCGGTATGCAGATAGTGCCTAAAGCCATTCAGACTATTGCCCGCACAATATTTGCCATCGCGATTGGATGGTATATCGTCATACTTATTAAAGCTAAATATAAGCGTGGTTATATTGCATGTGTTTCGTTGATACTGGCAGGAGCTATCGGGAATATCATCGACAGCATATTCTATGGTGTTATTTTCAGTAAGAGTACCCCCGCCGAGATTTCCACTTTCGTACCTATAGGAGAAGGATATACCGGTTGGCTGCATGGAAAAGTGGTCGATATGTTCTACTTTCCCCTTTTTGAGTTTAACTGGCCAAGCTGGATGCCGTTTATAGGAGGAGACAATTTTGTATTCTTCAGTCCGGTATTCAATTTAGCGGATGCTGCCATCAGTTGCGGAGTGATTATCTTATTTTTGTTTTACATGAAAAGTTTAAATAGCAGTTTCAGTTTATGTACCAGATCACCGTATCAGAAGAAATAAAGAATGCCTGCCCCATCTTCAAAGGTGCAGCCGTCTATGCAGAAGTTACCAATACAGCCTTTTGCGAAGGGCTTTGGGAAGAAATCAACGCTTTCACCCGGGAACTGACTTCCACTACCCAGCCGGAGGACATCAAACTGCAACCCGCCATTGCAGCTACCCGGGAAGCTTATAAACGTTGCGGCAAAGACCCCAGCCGTTACCGTCCTTCTGCCGAAGCCTTACGACGCCGTCTGATGCGTGGAATTGCCCTTTACCAAATAGATACATTGGTTGACCTGATTAATCTGGTATCCCTGCGCACCGGTTATTCCATCGGTGGTTTCGATGCGGACAAGATACAGGGCACTGACCTCAAACTGGGAGTTGGACGCGCAGAAGAACCATTCGAAGGTATCGGACGGGGCGTGCTGAACATCGAAGGACTTCCGGTCTATCGCGATGCCGTAGGCGGTATCGGTACTCCCACCAGCGACAACGAACGTACCAAAATGGATTTAGGCACCCAGCATATCCTTGCCATCGTCAATGGTTACAGCGGACAGGAAGGTCTGCGGGAAGCTGCCGAGATGATACAGGAGTTACTGAAAAAATATACTTCTTCGGATGGAGGAAAAATAATCTATTTTGAATAATGAGAAGGACCTTTAATCATGAACATATTCTTTCTGCTACTATCATTCGCACTGGCTTATACTCCGCCTGAAGAGAAACCAAGTTTCTCGCAAATGGAAATCAATCATATCCGGGTTACTACACCGGGGCTTTTCGATAACGAAAATTTGTTAGAATTGCATCTGGAGCAAATACCTGATACCGCTTATTGCTTTCCGCTTCCCGGAGGAAAAGTGATTTCTCCTTACGGACGCGGTAGCGGCCGTCACTCGGGTATTGATATCAAAACTTGCGCCAAAGACACGATACGCAGTGCTTTCGATGGCATTGTACGTATGTCGAAGCCTTACAGTGCTTACGGCAACGTAATCGTTGTGCGCCATTCTTCGGGATTGGAAACGATATACAGTCATAATTTTAAGAATCTTGTTCAGAGCGGTGACGCCGTTAAGGCCGGACAACCCATTGCACTGACCGGACGTACCGGACGGGCCAGCACCGAACACCTTCATTTTGAAACCCGC
>USSR01000852.1 GCA_900557355.1 uncultured Bacteroides sp. | reverse complement strand
ATCACATTACAGTGGCGTTCTTACCTCTATTAAGTTACCATCTAAATCATAGAATCTAACCACTTTTTGCCCCCAGCTGTAAGTCATAAGGTGGTTAACATATTCAACTTTTGGATATAGTTTCTCTAGCTTCTCGACAAAAGCTTCTATGTCTTTCTCTTCAAAATATAACTCAATTGAATTATTTTTGTGAACAATATCTTTATTCACAAATTCACACCATATTTTTTCATCCTGCAGCACAAGCCCTTCTGTCATAATTACATTTCCATCACTATCAAGTAATACTTCAAGTCCAAACAAATCATGATAAAATTTTTTGGCTAATTCTATATCATTAACAACAATCAAAATATTTTTCAGTTTCATAGCTTATACCTCAAATAGTTATCACTCTAAATTCGACAAACAGAAATTTGTCTGTCTATACATAATCTGATATTTCAAATACACATTCAGAAGCTCCATTGACAATTGTATCAACAATAGTAACTGTTACACTCTTTTCAAAAACCTCAGAGAACAATCGCATATACCAACCAGCAGAACATTCACAATACTTTTTATTCATATTCTCAACTTTTTTAGGTATATTACAATAACATTTTTTGTATACAGCAATAATCTTTCCATCAAAAATATGTAAGTTCCTTCCGCCAATATCTGCTTCATTCAGAAGATTCAAAAATTCTGCTATATCGTTAGATTTAGCGTATAATTTTTTTGCTATTTTTATAGCATTGGTTGACAAGCAGCACCCACCACATTTTCGCATAGTATCAGTCATATATATCTTCATACTCTCAGTGGTATTTAAAAGCTCATTAATATATCTTGCCTGCTTAAGCGGTGTTGCATTTTCATCAATAATTACAATCTTTGAACAAACCGCAAATGCATTTTCAGAATCCATATTATCTACTATTCTTTTGGCCTTATTCATATCATATCCTCGCAAGAATTTAACTAATTATTCTAAAATCTACTGTTCTTTTGATTTCACCGGCATCCAAATTTCGCAATAATAATTCTCATCCTGATTTCCTTTCGGATAATCACAAGGTGCGGTGTAGTATTCTATATTATACATTCCTGCAATTTCATAATCACTATTCCCAGGAAGCCATTCCTTAAAAATCTCTGTATTCACTTTTTGTAACGCTTCCGGCATAGATCCTTTACATGAAAATACTGCCCATGTATTTTCAGGAATAACTACCGTTTCAAATTCTTCCGGTATGTCTTTTGAAGGGATATAATCATCAGCAATCATGTACTTGAAGAATCCTTCCGGTGCTCCATCATCTAAACAGATTCCATACATACCACAAATATACTTACCGTTTCCCTTTTCATAATGCTCTGTCCAAAATTGTGGGCATTCTTTATACCCTTCTTCATTTTTAATAATTTTGGCACTTCCGACAACAGTAAATGCCGGTTTTTTAACAATTTTACATTCCATTTCAAATCCACCTTTCATAGATACATGTATTTTTAGAGGAAGGTAGTTTTTGAGTTCACCGTCTCCGGACTTCGCCTGTGCAGGCGTAATACCGTGAAATCTGGTGAAGGCTTTCGTAAAGCTGTCTGGAGAATCATAGCCATATTTCATTGCTACATCTATAACCTTAACACCATCTGTTTGCAAATCTCTGCCGGCAAGTGATAATCTTCTATTTCTTATATATTCGGATACCGTAATTCCACAAAGAATCGAAAACCCTTTTTGAAAATAAAATGGCGAAAGATTAATCTTTGCAGCAATTTTTTCCAGAGTAAGTTCATCTGTAAGATGTCCTTCAATATATTTGATTGATGAAGTGATATCTTCCAACCAGCTCATGCTTATTTACTCCTTCCTACAAAACACATCTTATCTCCAAAGCATATTTTTGTCCCGACATATTTTGCTCTCTTTTGTCCAATTACACAACTATCGCAGATATAATCACAAGGCATTCCTTTACATAAACAATTAGTAAAAATCAAATTCGTCTCTCGGTTAAACACACCAGCTTACTGAAAGTTTCTTTTTCTTGATAAATGGGGATTAGTTTTCCTTTTTTCCAATCAGCAATAACCACCTATGGTCAAAGCATATTTGTCCCTCCTTGATATAGGGATTAAAACCTGTTTTATCTCCACCATTCAAATCGTATTCCATTTTATCAATAATATCTTTTTGAATATCCTCTGGTGTACTTGTCAAATCCATCCAACTTTGTAGATTTACAGGAACAAGTGTTGTTTCTTCAAGCTGAAGCTCAAAAGCATCCTCAAACAATGCTTCAAATTCTTCTCTGCTAAGTATTCTTGTATGTGAGTTATCACGCATCGTTTCAATAGCGTCATTAGTTTCACGCAATTCTTCTGTAGTCGCTACCATATCCCAAATAACAAGTTTTCCACCTTTTTTCAAAACTCGTTGCATCTCCCGAAAAGGCTTTTCAGGCTCAACAAAATGGTGCAATGAAAGTCTTGTAATCACAAGGTCAAATGTTTCATCTTCAAAAGGTAAGCATTCCGCATTCCCCGATACAAATGATATGTTCTGAATACCTTCTTGCTTTGCCAGTTTTTTTCCCTGCTCCAACATTGCTTCTGTCAAATCCAAACAAGTAATGTCCTTAACATAAGGAGCCACTGCTCTTCCACATATACAGGTTCCAGCAGCAACCTCCAATGCATGTTCATTGCCCTTTGCCTGAATACTACGAATCAAATAATCGGTATATTCTGCCTTAGACATATGATATGAAGCAAATTTCTCTGCTTGTGTACCAAATGATTTTTTCACTTCATTATAGTTATTCATAAACTTTTACCTCGCTGTAAACTTCCGATTTGTATAACAGTAGTCTAACACATGTTGTTTAAAAATACTACAGCCAAGCCAATGTCTGTAAT
>USSR01000851.1 GCA_900557355.1 uncultured Bacteroides sp. | reverse complement strand
GTTGCTTGTCATTATCCTGATAACTGTAATTGAGGTTGAAGTTAAGGTTATCATACTTTACTTTTGTAGGTTCTCCTACCTCTCTATTCTCTTGATAAGCCTCCGGGAAGTGGAAACTTTCATAGTTTTCGCGTGTCCACTTCAGATCTCTCTGTCCCCAATATACGGTAGTACTGAGTTCAGACTTGTTGAAGTGGTATTTGGCAGCGAGGTTATGCTCGCCGTATCCTGTATCAGATACTCCGTTGGTGAGATCAGCAGAGATACTTCCTCCCGATTCCTTTCTCTTTACAATGTAGTTTAATACGGCACCTGCATTTCCGTAGCGTGCGCCGGGATTGTCTATATATTCGATGCGGATCACATCTGCCGGACGAATGGCAATGATTTCAGCTTGAGTCACTTCTACACCGTTCATCCTAAGTTGTACATTGTCTCCTCCGGGAACCGTGATGCTGTTGTCTATCGGATTGACCAGGATGCGCGACAGTTGCAGATTTCTCAGTAAGGAAACTCCGTTGGAAGCGGCTTTAGTCTGCATTTCGGTTGGGAGGATAATTTGCCGGTCAGTCTTTTTGATGATGGGGCTGGCTGTGACGGTAACTCCTTCCAACATTACATTATCGTGCGACAGGGGCAGCTCTCCCAGATTCAGGTTAGCTTGCAGGTTATGGATAGAGAGGTAGGAGTTTTCATATCCGATGCATGAGATACATAAGATATAATCTCCATCGTTTACTTCTTTCAGTAAGAAATAGCCGTCGTTGTTTGTGGCAACTCCGGTGATGAATGTCGAGTCCTGAGCCATCAGGCTGACATTGGCATACTCGATGTTCTGATTGTTATTCTCATCGATGATTTTCCCTGTGATTTTGTTTGTCGCCATCAGGGAGGTGCATAGGAATAATGCTCCTAAAATGATACTTAATCTTTTCATTTTTCTTATTATCTTTAGTGATTATTTCTGTTCTTTGAACATGACAAAGATAGAGCGATAGAAACAGAAAAGCGGTTTATATGCGGCACTAAATAAAGTGCAATGGCTTTTGCAACTATTTGAAAATTAAAGAGTTTTGAACTGCGCTTTATGAAAAAGTTTATATCTTCCCATTTCAGGTTTATATATAAAGAAAAGTGGAAAAAAAGGGAGACCGTAACTTCCGTTAATTGATAAATATCTATCTTTGCAAAGACTTAAAGCAAGAAGGAAGGACGGCATGAAAGCATTGAAACATGGTTTGATAGGTTGGATATGCGTGTTGGTATTGGCAGCATGTACGGAAGTCCTGTCATTGCAACGCATCCAAATAGAAAAGGCGGAACAGATGTTACAGCAGAATGCAGAGGAGGCGATTGCTCTGCTTCGGTCGGTGAAAGATCCCGAAGTATTACCAGACTCGTTGCGGGCACGGTTTGCGCTGGCTATGGGGCAAGCCCACTATAATGCGCATTGGGTGATGAATGAAGATTCTTTGCTGTTATACGCTCTGGATTATTATGGAAGACCGGATGTGAGTGACACATTGCGCTTGTTGCGTACCTATAAACTGGCGGCGCATTACTTCTACGATAGCGAGAGATATAAAGAAGCTACTGAGATGATGGCTGAAGGGAATCGCATTGCAGCCTTGCGCGGCGATACGGCTGCCCGTCTTGACTTGCTGCGGTCTGTAGCGAATATAGGGGAAGGTAATGATGATTTTGAAGGGCTGATACGCTTACAGAAGCAGTTGATAGCTATAGAGCCTGATTCCACCCGACAATATAATAACTATAACAGCCTGGCGGTATCGTACTACTGTGCAAATCAGAATGATTCTGCGCTGCTGGCTCTTCGTAAAGCTACTGAATGCCTGTATACCTCCACAGACTCTTTGAAGGCATTGTACTATGTGATGCGCAACTACGCTGATATACTGAGTGATTCTGGCAAGAATCGGGAAGCCATCAATTTGCAGCGCCATAGTTTACAAGAATATAAAGAAACTAAACACCCTTTTGAGTCCTTATCTTATTATGCTCTTTCGCGTTATTTCCTGAATATGGGTCAGATGGATTCCGCCCGCTACTATATGCAAATGGGAGATAGCGTGCGTTCGCCCTACATTGATCAGGATTTGTCATTGGCTAACTTTTGGCTGGTACAGAAAACATTGATGGATTATATGGATAGCCGCTCTTTTACCATTCGGGATGTGGCGTTCTTCTCAAACCGGCTGTATAACAACTTTATCCGTGACCAGCGGGTGATAGCCCAAAAAGGAAAGGTACAACTGTTACTTCAACAGCAGAATATGAATCTGCAATTGGAAAAGCAGAAAGAACGGACCTTTTTTGTCGGATTGGTGGCTCTCTGTATTTTGTTGTTGCTGGTTGTCGTCTGGTATTTGCAGCGAAGAAAGCATTTGCTTGTGGAAAAGGAAGAAGAACTGGAGGCCTTGCGCCGTCTGCTGCATGAGACGGAAGGCGATGAAAGCGGCAATAATGATAAGTTTGTCAAGAAGATGCTGCTCCAGCAGTTAGGTCTGATACGTATTGTGGCTACGAATCCCAGTTCCGATCATCAGGAGCTATTGGTACAGATGGGACGGATAGCCAATAAAGATGTAGCGGTGGACGATTTGCTGGTTTGGAGTGATTTATATAGGACTATTGACATGGTGCATGATGGCTTTTATACCCGTATCTGTCAGAAGTATGGAAATATCCTGAATGAAAAGGAACTGCAACTCTGCTGTTTGTTGAAGTCGGACTTTTCAACGAAAGAGATTAGTGTGGTTGTTCAGCAGAGCATACGGACGGTGTATCAACGTAAGACGGTGATACGGCAGAAATTGGGCATGGAAGAAAAAGAAGATATCGCTGAATTTCTTTCTAAGCGGATATGAACAAAGTGTGATAAGGTGGTAGGGTGT
>USSR01000850.1 GCA_900557355.1 uncultured Bacteroides sp. | reverse complement strand
TGGTTTCTTTCAGTGTCTTGGCAGCTTCGAGTATTTCTCCGCGTTCAATGTTTTTGATGAAACGAGGAATATCAATACCTACGGGACAACCTTCCATGCAACCAGGATTTGCGCAATCGAGGCAACGCTTGGCTTCCGTCAGGGCTTGTTCCTCTGTCAGCCCCTGGTTTACTTCCTCTTTGCGACTATGCGAACGGTATTCTGGATCGAGTTCGTTCATTTCAACACGCGGAATAGCGGTGCGTTCTTTGGGTTTCATTGCCTTGCGAAGCTCCAGACGCCATGCGGCATTACGACTTTTCTCGTCTACTTCCTGTGCAGGTTCCGGCATAACTTTACAGGATTCACCTTCTTCAAGTTTGTGCATCTCCTCACGTTCGATGCTCTTGAAGGCACCCATACGCTTCAACATCTCGTCGAAGTCTACCTGATGACCATCAAATTCCGGTCCGTCTACACAAACGAATTTGGTCTTTCCGCCGATGGTGATGCGGCAAGCACCGCACATACCTGTACCATCCACCATGATTGTATTCAGCGAGACATCGGTCGGTATTTCATATTTTTTAGTCAGCAAGCAAACAAATTTCATCATGATGGCGGGGCCGATGGCAAAACATTTGTCCACTTTCTCCCGTTTAATGACTTCTTCAACGCCTTCGGTTACCAATCCTTTGCGTCCATAAGAGCCGTCGTCGGTCATAATGATGACCTCGTCTGCACTTTCACGCATTTCTTTTTCAAGGATAATCAGCTCTTTACTACGTCCGGCAAGTACGGCAATAACGCGGTTACCGGCAGCTTTCAAAGCCTGTACAATAGGGAGCATGGGAGCTACGCCTACACCACCACCTGCACAAACCACTGTTCCGAAGTTTTCAATATGAGTAGCTTGTCCCAACGGACCTACCACATCAGTGATATAATCGCCCTCATTCAGTTCGCAAAGGCGGGTAGAGGAGAGGCCTACTTCCTGTACTACCAAAGTGATAGTACCGCGTACGGCGTCCGCCGCAATTGTCAATGGCATACGTTCACCTTTTTCGCCTACACGTACAATGACGAAGTGTCCTGCCTTACGTGAACGGGCTATTAAAGGTGCCTCAATCTCTAATTTAAAAACCTTTTCAGAAAAATGTTCTTTGCTAATGATTTTGTTCATTATCTATAAATTTTGTTGGTATAATTACGTAATTACTTTCAGATTGTTACGGATTACAAAGATACGGGTTATTTGGTAAAAACAAAGAAAGTTTCTTCTAAAAAGCTGTGTAACTGATGTGGGCGAACGATAATTCGCCCCTACCAGGCCATATCGACGTAATGGTATAAACGTCTGAGGTTACCTGTGTAAGAGCGAATTATGATTTACCCGCCAGAATAACGCAGTTATTTTTAGTCAATCATTTCAAAACCCGTATACGGCACCAGTGCCTTTGGAATACGGATGCCTTCCGGTGTCTGATTATTTTCCAGTAAAGCGGCAACGATGCGTGGTAATGCCAATGCAGATCCGTTCAATGTATGGCAAAGCTCTGTTTTCTTTTCTCCACTGCGGTAACGGCATTTCAAGCGATTAGCCTGATAAGTATCGAAGTTAGAAACGGAACTTACTTCCAGCCAACGTTTCTGTGCCTCTGAATAAACTTCGAAGTCGAAGCAGAGAGCAGCGGTAAAGCTCATATCACCGCCACACAGGCGAAGGATACGATAGGGTAATTCCAGTTTCTGCAGCAATCCTTCTACATGATCCAGCATCTCTTTGTGAGACTGTTTGGAATGTTCCGGCTTGTCAATGCGTACCAATTCTACTTTGGAAAATTCGTGCAGACGATTCAAACCGCGCACATCTTTACCGTAAGATCCGGCTTCGCGACGGAAACACTGCGTGTAAGCACAGTTTTTGATAGGAAGTTGTTTCTCTTCCAGAATCACGTCGCGATAGATATTTGTTACAGGTACTTCAGCTGTTGGAATGAGGTATAAATCGTCTACTTCGCAATGGTACATCTGTCCTTCCTTATCGGGCAACTGGCCTGTTCCGTAACCGGAAGCTGCATTTACCACTGTCGGAGGCATGATTTCCAGATAGCCAGCCTTGCGGGCTTCGTCCAGGAAGAAGTTGATCAGTGCGCGTTGCAACTGTGCACCTTTTCCTTTGTAAACCGGGAATCCGGCTCCTGTGATCTTTACGCCTAAGTCGAAGTCAATCAAATCATATTTCTTCGTCAGTTCCCAATGAGGTAGTGCATCTTTGGGAAGTTCGGTTTCCATGCCACCCATTTTCTCTACTACATTATCCTCAGCGCCCACACCTTCGGGTACTTCATCATAAGGTATATTAGGAATGGTGTAGAGCAGATTCTGCATATCTTCAGCAGCCTGGTCCATTTCGGCTTGCAGAGTCTTGTTAGTTTCTTTTAGCTCGGCTACACGACTTTTGGCAGTTTCAGCTTCCTCTTTTTTCCCTTCCTTTATCAGTTGTCCGATAGATTTGGAAATAGAGTTCACTTCAGAGAGGTTGTTATCTAATACAGACTGTGTGCTACGTCTTTTGTCGTTAAAGGCAATTACTTGGTCTATTGTCTCTTTAGCATTTTTGAAATGCTTCTTTTCCAGTCCGCGGATCACCGCGTCGGTGTTTTCTGTAATTTGTTTGATGGTAAGCATATCTTGATACTTTGTTTTGATTAAAATCTTGATTTGAGAGCACAAAGATAAGTAAAAAACAAATAAGGTGTTGTTTTTGCTATAAAAAGAAAGGGATGCAATCCATTGGATTACATCCCTTTTCTTTATTTTTTATTCTGAAACTTACGCTTCTGCGTTTTCAGCGGGGATTACAGATACATAACGTCTGTCTTCCTTGGTTACTTTGAACTGTACAGTTCCGTCTACTAAAGCGAAAAGAGTAT
>USSR01000849.1 GCA_900557355.1 uncultured Bacteroides sp. | reverse complement strand
CTGCCTTACTACGTAAATACGTATGGGTTCCACACTATTCACGGACGTGCCGCTGCTGTTGCAACAGGAGCAAAAGTAGCCAATCCAAATTTGACTATCTGGCAGATTTCCGGTGACGGTGACGGTTTGGCAATCGGTGGTAATCACTTCATCCATGCCGTTCGCCGCAACATTGACTTGAACATGATTCTGTTGAACAACCGTATCTATGGTTTGACAAAGGGACAATATTCACCGACTTCAGAACGCGGATTCGTCAGCAAATCATCTCCTTACGGAACAGTGGAAGACCCGTTCCATCCGGCAGAGCTGGCTTTCGGTGCCCGCGGACGTTTCTTCGCACGTTGTATTGCAGTAGATGGTGCCGCTTCCGTAGAAGTGTTGAAAGCAGCAGCCAACCATAAAGGTGCTTCTGTTGTAGAAGTTCTGCAAAACTGCGTGATCTTCAACGACGGAACTCACGCCAGTGTTGCTACCAAAGAAGGACGCGCTAAGAACGCTATCTACCTGGAACATGGCAAACCGATGTTATTTGGTGAAAATAAGGAATTCGGATTGATGCAGGAAGGCTTCGGGCTGAAAGTAGTGAAACTTGGTGAGAACGGTGTCACAGAAAAAGATATCCTTATCCACGACGCACACTGCCAGGACAATACGCTTCAATTGAAACTGGCTTTGATGGAAGGTCCTGACTTCCCGATTGCACTCGGTGTAATCCGTGATGTAGATGCTGAACAAATCGAAGAAATCAAAGGCAAGAAAAAATATCATAATTTTCAGGAGCTGCTAATGACTAATGATACTTGGGAAGTGAAGTAATTCACTGCTCATCAATAATATAAGAGCTGGAGGAAGGATAAAACATCCCTTTCTCCAGCTTTCATTATAAATACACCTCAAGTTTGTTTAAAGGTCATCTTCAGTCATCCCACAGCATACTGGGCGTCACCCCACAAGCCGTGGTTTGTTTCATGCCATGAAACCATTTGTTTCTCACCGAGAAACGAAATGTTTCAAACAGGGAAACTATTAGTTTCAAAGGTTGAAACAAAGTGTTTCCCTATAAGAAAGCATACTTTTGTTAAAATCTAGTGTATAACCACCTTCTATACAAAGGTTACGACATTAAGGTTGGCTATTACGGAGATAAGGAAATTGATTTTATCGGAGAGAAGAATGGAGAAAAACTATATATACAGGTCGCTTTAAAAATAGATGGCGACACAGCAGAAAGAGAATTTGGAAACTTACTAAAGATACAGGACAACTATCCCAAAATAGTGTTAACAGAAGATACATTCAGCGGAAACAGCTACGAGGGTATACGCCATTGTCCTATACGCCAGTTCTTAATGGAGTAAACCATACAATATACGAAAAATAAATGCAGTACACCATCGGGTTGCCACGAGCAATCAAATCGCCTTTGGTGTGCTGCATTTACATTTGAATCAAGTCATCTATAATACCGTGGATTCTGCTGCAAGACGGGCGGCAATGTCCATTGTTAGTTAGTAATAGACAGCTCGGTTACCTTATACGGATGTTTTACTGCTGCATGAGCAGCTTTCTGGGCAACAGTTTTCCTCGCCTCATCCAACCCTTCCGGGGCATAAGGATTCCCGACTACATTGTGTTTGAAGATGCGTTCGAACCAGGTACAGGCAGCGGTATAACGTCCAATCTTCACATCCAGATGATAGCCGTCCCGATTCAGGTGGTCGCCGATGAAAGAGGTGCGCGCATTTTGTATGGCAGTGCCCGAAGGGATGACAATCTTTATCTTATTCGCCTTAGCCGCTTTCTTCACTGCATCGGCAATAGCCTGATACATGGTGAGTTGATTGCAGTTGTAGTTTTTAAATCCACTATGCCTAGAAGTAGACGCATACGCCCAAGTTTGGTGCAGCATCAGCTTTGTTTTCTTTGGAAGGCGTACTTTTACATATTCTATGAGCTCGGGAAGAGAGGCTTCATACGTCTCATACATTCCCGAAAAAGGACTTGCCTGTTGCAGGCTGACGTAATCCCAGTCTTCATCTGCCAGCACCGCTTCCAAAGACATCTTGCCTTTTTCCCGCTTCTTTCCATCCGTACCGATTTTCCGGTAGGCATAGGCAGGAGCATTGTCACGGGCATTTTTCACATGACGTTCCAGGGAACAGCCGCCAATAAACATATTGCCGATTATGGTTGAAATGCCTTCGGCTTCGGCAAGTTCATGCAGATATTGCTCCACGGCATCTTGGGAGAAGCTGTTGCCGATGGCAAGTATCCTGACCGTTTTTTGCTGCGCATACACTCCTCCGGCAAGAAGGAGCAGTATGCACATACAAATCACTACAATCTTATATTGCTTCATCACATTCAAATATAACTAAACTTATCGGTTATTTCTCTTTTTCATGTAATAATCTCTCATCAGATACCACGCTTTCTTACGCATACCTTGGTCGGATATGAGCCCTTTACGGTTCCAGCCATCCTGATTGGTGGGGTGGAAACGGAATGGGGAACGGAAGTCGAACAGAATCCAGGGAGATACGCCACGCAGGTTCGGGATATTGTCGAACATACGGATATTATCTCTATACAGACGTGCCTGGTATTCCTCACTCCAAGAACTGACTACATTCTCATCACCGGACTGACCGTACAATGCTTCGCCGCCAAATTCCGAGATAATCAACGGTTTGTCCGTCACTACTTCCCATATAGCGTCTTTCGGTTCCACAGGCCACGGATGATACCAGCCCATATATTTATTGATAGCTACGACGTCCAGTTGGGAAGTAAAAGAATCTTCCATTACAAAACGCTGTTTTTCGCTATTGAAGTGCACAAGGTCGAAAGCGGCAACATACAGGCGGGGAGTGTCCAGTTGCTTTCCCGTTTCGAGCAGGGAAGTAAGGAATTGTG
>USSR01000848.1 GCA_900557355.1 uncultured Bacteroides sp. | reverse complement strand
AACTGACTCTTAATCAGTGGGTCCAGGGTTCGAATCCCTGAGGGTGTACGAAGATAAGGTTCTGAAAACAATTGAGTTTCAGAACCTTTTTTAATCTCACCTTGTTTCACTCTCATCATGAATAATTGGAAGAAAAAATTTATCATAATATGGAGCGGGCAACTATTTTCTATATTAAGTAGTTCCATCGCTCAGTTCTCTATCGTCTTATGGATTAGTCTCAAAACGGGTTCTGCGGAAGTTTTGTCCTTTGCCATGATCGCCGCCTTGTTGCCGCAAGCCTTGTTAGGGGCATTTGCAGGCGTATATGTGGATCGCTGGAACCGGAAATGGACTGTGATAGGTGCAGATAGTTTCGTTGCACTCTGTTCCGGTGTCATCGCTTTGTTATTTTACTTGGATGTAGTGGAATTGTGGCACATCTATATATTATTGGCGCTTCGTTCCATTGGTGGTTCGTTCCATTCACCGGCAATGAAATCATCTATTCCATTGCTGGCTCCGGAAAAGGAACTGACCCGTATTGCGGGAATTAACCAGGCTATCCAGTCTATTTGCAATATCGGTGGCCCTGCGTTGGGAGCGGTTCTGCTTCTGGCATTCGATATGAGTGTAGTCATGTTATTGGATGTGGCAGGCGCAATCATTGCCTGCACTTCCCTACTGTTTGTTTACATTCCGAATCCAAAGAAGGAAAATATCTCAGCTAAGAGTGTATTGAACGATATGCGCGACGGTTTCCATGTGATTATGCGCAACCGAGGAGTTAGTTGGGTGATGGTTACAGAAATCCTGATTACTTTCTTTGTGTTGCCGATAGTCGCCCTGATGCCGCTGATGACTTTGCATACTTTCTCCGGAACAGCTTATCAGATTAGTTTGATAGAAACACTTTTCGGGGCGGGTATGTTGGCTGGAGGGGCTTTATTGGGGATTTGGAATCCTAAGATTAGGAAGATACTGATGATTGCGTTCTCTTATGCGGTACTTGGTCTGGCATTGGCTATATGTGGTATGTTGCCCGGCAATGGGTATGTCTTTTTTACCATACTGACAGTGGTACAAGGGCTTATCGTGCCATTTTTATCCGGTCCCTTTACCGCTCTATTGCAGACGCAGTTCAAACCGATTTATCTGGGACGTGTATTCTCGCTTTTCGACAGTATAAGTTTGTTCCCTTCTATCATCGGTTTGCTTGTCACAAGCTTTGTAGCCGACTCTTTGGGAATAGGCAACATATTTATATACTGTGGTTTTGCCATTGTGCTGACTGCAATTCTGATGATGTGTATTCCTTCTGTTAGAAATCTGGAGAAAGAGGAAATCAGGAAGAAAAAGTAAATGAAATGCCCCAAAAGTTAGATATAAAACTTTTGGGGGCATTTCATTTATAGTATTATTGCGCGTCTATACCTCTTTTTTTCAGCATCTCAAAGTCTTCTTTTCTCATTCCTATATCATCCAGTGGACGCGGTTCATTATGATCGTTCAGATAAACCCTCGATTTCTCTGTATAGAGAGGGCTGGTGACAGATAGACTGTCATTGCGGTACGGAGTTTCTATTCCGGCCAATTCCATCATGGTCTGGAAGAAAGAAATGCTGGAAGATATATTTTTCTGTCGGTTCATCGAAGCAGCTTTCTCTATCCCGGGATACTCTTCCCTATAACTGTCGGATGTCCACAGCAGGAGAGGTACGTGTAGCTGATAGTAGGACGGAACGGGGGATGCATGGAGAAACAGGTGTCGGCCATCGTCGAAGATATCTTCCCCATGGTCGGACGTGTAAAGCATACTAGCATCTACTTGCTGCTGCTTCAATAAGTGGATGATACGTGCCAGGAAATTATCCGTATACCGGATGGAATTGTCGTAGGCATTCATCAGGTTATCTTTGTATTTCACTTCTGCATCTACGGGGAAATCCGGTAAGAAGAAAGCAGCAGTTTCCGGATAACGTTCCCGGTAATTGAAGTGGGATCCATAGGTATGCAATACAATGAACTGTTTCCGATTTCCTTTCTCAAGTTCTTTTTCTACCAACATTAACAGTTCGTCATCCGAAGGATTGTATTGGGAATCCTGCGAATCTTCTTTGATAAAATCATAAGTATCCGCTTCCATTCCGAAGAAGTCGATGAAAGAATGATTATACCGCTGGTTTGAGAAGAAGGCTGTCTGGAAACCGGCTTCTTTGAAAGCGGTAATGACGCTTTTCCGATAATAAATGGAATCGAAATTCTGTGCAGAAACGGGAGAAAGCAGCATGGGTACACTCTTGTGCGTAGTATTCGATTCCGTCAGAACATGACAGAAAGAAGTCACTCCTTCTATTTTAGAAAGTTCAGGGTTCGTATCCCGATCATAGTCGTAAAGACTCCAGTTCAGGGCGCGGGATGTCTCGCCCACTACCATAATATAAATTTCGCGCCTGTCTTCCGGATGGGAAGGCTGGGCGTTAAAAGTAAAGTTCTCTGATGTGCGGTGATACGTCCTTGTTTGGGCATTACGCTGGAATGCGAGTGCTACATTATAACACACGTTGGCAGGATACAAATCCGATTTCAGCTCGTAACGTTTATCCAGTCCATAAGCGGCACCCAATGAGATAAAGCCGATGAGTAAGGCAATCCATGCCTTTTCCCGTTCCCGACGGATAAATTCCAAAGATAATTTCCGCTTCTTTATAATGGAGATTGCAGCCAGAATCAATGCTGGTATATAAAGAATAATCACACTCACTAATGCCGGAACAAGATTATCCAGCAACTCCATGGCTTCACTTGAATTAGTGGTTACCAGGTTCAGGAACATATCCACAGCAATAATGGACTGTCCGAAGAGATAAAGCAGTACTATCTGGAAAGCTCCGAAGAAGATGAATAGGAAAAGGATCCAGAACATCTTTCCACAGTCCCTTGACAAC
>USSR01000847.1 GCA_900557355.1 uncultured Bacteroides sp. | reverse complement strand
ATTGGACAAATACTCTTTGGATGGTGACTACGCCGGTATGTTCAATGATTATGATCATTCATTGGTCTCAAGCGAGATAATTCTGGCACAATGGAGAAGTGCTGAAAATACAAATTTTTCAGATACTTGGATGCAGAGACTGGTTCCTAATATTGATCCCTCTAAGTTGATTGCCGATGTACAGGCAAAGTATCCTTTGGTAGAGGAGATGGCTGGTTGGCCGCAAAGATTTCCTTCTGTTGATTTAGTGAATGATTATCTTGTAGTTGATGAGGATGGAAAAGCCAAAGAGTGGGACCAGACTTCTTATTATCAGAAATTCCTGGCTGACGGAGGGACGGTTGAAGATGCTATTTACAAGAATCGCGATAAACGATTCAAGGCTTCTATCGTTTACGACGGATGTTCTTATTTCGCTAATAGGGTGTGGCTTCGTGAGGGAGGTAATCTTTATTATACTTCCAAAACGACTGAATTCTGGGGGATGCCGGTATCAGGATATGTTTATCGGAAATGTGTTTATGAAGCCAAGCGTTTGTTGAACTCGGAGAAAACGAATTATCATTATACTTTGTTACGTTTGGGACGTTCTTATCTGAACTATGCGGAAATCAAGTTGCGGCAGGGTGATAAGGAAACGGCTATTGACTATATCAATAAGACGAGGGTAACCCATGGTGGTTTGCCAGAATTGCAAAAATCCTTATCACTGGAAGAAACTTGGAAAGAGTATAAACGTGAACGCCGTATAGAACTCGTCAATGAAGGTGATCGATACTGGAGCGTACTTCGTTGGGGCAAGGCTGACGGTCTGGAGGTTGTTCCGGAACTGACTGTTGAACAGAAGTTCATGAAAATAGCTCCTGATGGAAAATCTTTTGAGATAATTCCGCTACCCATTTACCAAAGCGATAATGAGCGTACTTTCACCAAGAAACATTATTTATTCCCTGTGCCGCAAGGACAACGTGATCTGAATCCGAATTTGGACCAGAACGAGGGATGGTAGAAAAATGCTGGATGTCTAATTATTAAAGTATTACGAATATGAAGAAACTTATAAATACTGTTTTGTTAATATTTCTAATAGGTACGGTTTCATCTTGCCTGAAATCAGGATTGGATGATTTGGAGGCCTATAATGAAGCTGAAATTACTAATTTGAACTTTGAATATCGTTGGTGGGATGAGGCTAAGAATCAGATGGCTGTTAAAACACTCAACATTGAAAAACAAATTTCGAAAGACGATAATCTGATTACCTGCAAGCTAACGGTTCCAACGGTTAGTGGCAGCTTTACAGATGCTGTCAGGCAAAATGTATCATTAAGTAATCTCATTGCCTATATGGATCTTTCTACTGCTGCTAAGATTGCGCCTTTGAACGGAGCCCCTAAATTGGGTACTCCTGGCGATTTCTCAGCTAAGGAGTTTAAATATCAGGTGACTGCTGCCGACGGTACGACAAGAGAATGGACAATAAAGATTACAGATTTTGTGAAATAAGAATAACTATTGAAGTTATTCGGATAACTAATTGAAATGAAGAAGGAAGACATTTGAAAAAATATCTTCCTTCATCTGTTATTTTATTTTATTTTTTTTAGTGAAATTAATAAAAAGAAGAATTATGAATAAACCCTATTTCATTGCATTTCTACTCTCTTTTGCTTTATGGACAGTCATTCCTTCTGCTTTTGCCGGAGATGTTATTTTGAAAGTATTTGAAGGGAGACCACATATCAATTCTCCTCAGATTACGGGTAATTACCCTTCAACTCCATTTATCTTTTATATTCCGACTTCCGGTCAGCGACCGATGCGATGGAGTGTCGAAAAACTTCCCGAAGGATTGGAACTGGATTCGAAGACTGGCATTATTAGTGGAGTTGTGACCTCCAAAGGAGATTATACTGTGACTCTGAAGGCTGAAAATGCGTTAGGCGTAAGTGTGAAACAATTGGTCATCCGCATTGGTGATGAATTATTATTAACTCCTCCAATGGGCTGGAACAGTTGGAATACTTTTGGACAGCACCTGACTGAAGAACTGGTCCTGCAAACGGCAGATGCGATGATAGCGAACGGAATGCGTGATTTAGGATATTCCTATATTAACATAGATGACTTTTGGCAGTTGCCGGAACGGGGGGCTGACGGACATTTGCAGATTGATAAAACTAAGTTTCCACGTGGGATAAAATATGTAGCTGATTATCTGCACGAACGCGGATTTAAATTGGGAATTTATTCGGATGCGGCCGAAAAAACTTGTGGTGGTGTTTGTGGTAGCTACGGATATGAAGAAACAGATGCAAAAGATTTTGCCTCTTGGGGAGTTGATTTGTTGAAATATGACTATTGTAATGCTCCTGTAGGTAGGGTAGAAGCTATGGAACGATATGTGAAGATGGGAAGAGCTCTGAGGGCTACTAATCGTTCGATTGTCTATTCAGTTTGTGAGTGGGGACAGCGCGAACCTTGGAAGTGGGCGAAGCAAGTGGGTGGACATTTATGGAGAGTATCAGGAGATATCGGTGATATCTGGTATCGAGATGCAAACCATGTTGGGGGATTACGTGGTATATTGAATATCCTTGAAATCAATGCTCCTCTGAGTGAATATGCCGGTCCATCCGGTTGGAATGATCCAGACATGTTAGTGGTTGGAATAGATGGAAAGAGTATGAGTATTGGTTATGAGTCGGAAGGATGTACCCAGGAACAATATAAATCCCATTTTAGCCTGTGGTGCATGATGGCTTCTCCTTTATTTTCTGGAAACGATGTGCGCAATATGAATGATAGTACATTAAAAATATTGTTGGATGCTGATTTAATAGCCATTAATCAGGATGTATTAGGCAGACAGGCAGAACGCAGCATCCGCTCGGATCATTATGATATTTGGGTCAAACCGTTGGCAGATGGACGTAAGGCTGTGG
>USSR01000846.1 GCA_900557355.1 uncultured Bacteroides sp. | reverse complement strand
AACCGTCCACATTCCGGACATGGCAGAATTCTGAAACAAGTTTGTCACAAAACAGACACACCGTTCCCCCCATACCTCGGAAACATCATTTCCCAACAACTGGAAATTCTGAAATACGCAGGGTTGTACAACCGTAGGGTATCAGCGTGATTTCTTGTTCTCCTCCTTCGGCACTGCCACAGAAAGAGAAAGGCTGGGGCCCTGCCATTTCATTATATACTGTCCAAGTAGGGATAAGACGAGCCTTCATCTTTATTTCAACCGGTGCATTTTCCTGATTCCAAGGAAAGTCCAATTGCTGTTTTTGGCTATTGATACTTACTTGGGCCACCTCGTTCATTCTGTTACGGTCAAAATCCACCAATCCGTAGTTCCATGGATCCGAAGAAGTCACCTGATAATAATAAGAACCATACCAACTATCCTTAAACTCTTTCTTTTCCCAATTTTCTTCCATTTTCAGGGCATATACCAACGGACCTCTTTCAATAGATACTGCGTTTTCATACCAAGTGCTAGTAAAGACCTCCATGGGCAGATACAGTTCAATCTTATCATTCCGCTTCCATATACGGTCTACGATAGCTATTTTCCCACCTTTGACAGTTTGCTCCATCTTTCCATTTACCCGTATTTCAGCTTGCTTGCACCACTTCGGAACACGCAGGTGAAATGGAAATTTCACTTGTTTCACCTTATTTCTCACCTCTTTAATGGTAAAAGTTATCTGATGATCCATCGGATAGTAAGTATCTTCACTGATAACCACCGGTACATTATCACCCACATTGGCTGTTACTTCCGACGGAGAATAGACAATGGCTGCAATGCCGTTATCAGGTGTGGCATACCATAGGTGCTGTGTAAATTTTGGCCAACCTTGGTGCATATTCGAAAAACAACATGGGTATCCAGTCAGAGTGCCAAAAGCAAGGTCTGTCCCTTCATGATCCTGGTCGAAGTTGCGACGATGGCGTGTTACCATCACCTGATTCGGTTGCTGGAAATATTGCTTAGTCATAAAGTCATCGGATATTTGGGCTGGTAAAGCATTAAAAGCAATGCGTTCCAAATGGTCGGCAAAGTCTATGTCTCCTGTAATCTCCACCATTTTTTCCAGCGAGTACATCAACTCTACGGCCGAACACAACTCCGAGCCTTGTGTAGGATTGTTTCCATGCAAAGCCTCATCGCCTCCATACATGCCTTGCGGCTGTCCATGGAACCGGCGAATATCTCGAAAGCCTTCCTTGACAGCATCAATATATTTCCGGTCGGTATCTTGCTGATAATAAATAATCGGTTCTTTGATGCCTTGTGCCAAATTAACACAGTGTATAGTGCAGGTTCTGCGCAAGTCTCCCCTATCTACCATATCTATGAAACTGAAACTCTGCCGGTGCAGCAAATGCCCCAATTCAAGCAAAAAATCCTCCCCCGTAAGATTATAAAGCCAATATACAGCTTGCAAATTGTCACAAGCACGGAATTCTGCCCAACTGCTCCAGTGTCCTAAAGGTTTTTGCGGCAAGGTATTCAGTTGATAACGGAAATATTTTGTCATAAAAGCGACGACTCTCTTATCGTTCGTTGCCGAATAATACTGCTGTAGGATTTTCAGCACGACCATACGCGGCCACCAGTCTTGCGAGTTATCACGTTGCAGTCCAGGCTCTCCCGGATAATCTTTTTCAGGACCGAAGAATCCGTCCTCACGCTGGCTCTGCAAAGCCCATTCTATCCAAGGTTGCACTTTGGCTTTCAAGACATCATCATCCAGTATATACGCCAAAGGAAGTAGACCGTCTATCCAGTATGGACCGCGTTCCCACTGGTCTCCATCACCACCTAACCAACCATTGCGTTTGCCCATAACCGAAGGGTAAAGAACATCCATCTGACCACTGGCGCCATTTTTCTGACGAACCAGCATTTCGTGCAACCAGCCTTTAGGTTTGATACTGCCTAAAGGAAGTTCCATTAAGGGCTTACGGAGTAGAGGATAGCGATTATTCTTGTAGTTTCCTTCTACTACCTGGCTCAAAAGAGCATCCACTTGTTTCTCCGCCTCAGGCGTAAACCACTTTTGAGCAGATATTGTAAAGAGATTAGCAGCTAATAAACATACAACAGCAAATATTCTAATTTTCATTTTTCAAGGTATTTGTTATTTCCAATAAATTTACTTCAATAGAGTTGTTAACTTACTCACATTAAGCACTTACACCTGAGAATCATCAGATCCTTGTGTCTGTGGTGACAGACACAAGGATCTGAAAAATGGGAATATAATAACTGTTTATTCGTATACTTCCATTTCATAAATGCGCACATCTTTACCAGAAGCCGATTGCATGGGCTGTGTCACTAAAAGACGCAGGTAGCGAACACTTTCAGACTTATTTAGCGTGCGATTCAGTACATTCTTACCATTACCCGAAACATAGTCCAGTGTGCGCCATTCACCATTCTTGTCGCTCTTACCTTGCAGAAAGCAGGAGGAAGTGACGTAGGAATGGTTTTCGCCGGCAGCGTTCAGTAACTTCCAGCCATTAATGCTTCTTTCACCGCCCAAATCAAAGTCTACGTAGTGGGGCATTTCAGCAATAGCACACCACTTTGTGTTTTCGTCGCCATCTACCATGAAAGCCGGCTTCTCTTTCTCGTTCACATAGCTTGAATAGCCCATTACCATGTCCTGCTTCAGAATGTTCACTCTCTCTGTGGAGCTTTCCGTCTGATAGCGATTGCACTTGTTTGCCGTACGGAACAGTTCGGAAGCGGGACAAACAGAAGTAGCAGCAACATCAGTCAAAGTGGCGGCAAAAATAACAATATCCTTATTATCGGGCAATACCACCTCAGTAGCCCTTTCTGGCAGGTCTATTGCGAACTTAAACATGTAAGTGAACTCATACGGCTGATCGCCTTCACCGGAAAGGCAT
>USSR01000845.1 GCA_900557355.1 uncultured Bacteroides sp. | reverse complement strand
AGAGTGTTCCGCGCGTTATCCTGCGGCTATCTCTTGTATAACGCTGTCCATGTAGATTGCCTGCCCGCTTGACTGTCTGCCCCACCAATAGCAACCGTATTCCTCAATGATAACCTCTCCCTCACGTTTCAGTTGTTCGGCCAGCCACGAATCAATCAACCACCATTCCATGACATCACCCAGGAACGGATAGATATATTCTTCGGGAAGCAAGTGCTTGTTCAGCATTTCATCCACGACTGCGGTTTGATTCGTCAGTACGCAGTTCTCCACCAATCGCTGTGCTGTCATAGGATTCCTTGTTGTGCGGCTATGTTGCGGAGCCATTGATTAGCGAATGTAGTGTGTTCTGCCTGCAAGCGAGGATTCAACGCTATTCCGTCTTCCGACCATTTCACGCTGTTCTGCTCTATGCCGCAGTAGTCATTGCGATAATAGTACGGGATGAATTGCTGTGTTTCTTTGTGCAGGGCAAAGAGCATTTCGGGGTCGCGCATGGCATCTCCGTTCTGTTGTCCGTAATGAGCCAGCGAGAAAAAGTTGTAGTTGTCGATGCGGCCGATTAGTTCAAGGTAGACGGGCATATATGTACCGTCCGAGTTGTCGATTTTAGTTGTTTGCAAAGCCAACAATGCGCGGAAAATCTCCGCCGCCTTTCTGTCAAGTGTTTTCATATATAAAACGGTTTTACATTTGACAATAGGGAGGGGGCTTTGATTCATGTATCTGTTCGTGGGCAGTATATTAACAAAAAACTCCAACAGATAATCTGTTGGAGTTAGAACTATTAAGCTGTTTTATCGTGGTATTAATGGTGTACAATATTTTTTATTTACAACTCTATCCCGCATCAGTGTCATATCCTTAAAATCACGAGAAATATTCTGTATAATATCAATATAATTATCTGTCCCGTCCTCCTTTTGATAATAATATGGCTTTATTGATACACAATTTTTATGTTCAAAAAGGGTGTTTAGCAAAGTACGGTCGGAATTACCGCACGAATGTCCCATTATATATATTTGAAAAGGAGCAGAATCTATAAAAGACAGAAGCTTGCGATAGTTGTCTGTTTCGAGATAGCGAATGGATTTAATATTTTCCAAATACCCATTGTTATTCAAATCGACTATCTTTTTATAATCTTCATTCATTTCATCTCCATACCCGAAAATGATAGGATTGTCAGGGTTGTTTAACTCTCCGTGAATATGTATCAACTCACAGTTTATATCATCCGATTTCGCATATAGTTTCTCGGCTGTATTTGTATAATTAAAATTAAGTAGAAGTGTTCGGTTCGGAAGAAGAAAATCTGTTAGCTGGCCTTTACTTAACTTATCTTTCATCATTGCACGAAAAGCCTGTTCTGGAGTATTCATGATTTCATATTCAGGGTGTTTCTGCATCTCATCTTCTATCTCTGCAGCACACATTCCACCTGGCAATTGAGATATTTGGGTTGAAAAATCTTTCCAAAATAAGTCTTGCCCATCCATAGATATATCTTGAAGATTAACCAACTCAAATATTATCTTCTTTATTCTATCATTATACAGTTCATCCGTGATTTTTTCATCTTGAATTTTGCCTAAATACTCGCTTAATTTTTCTTTAATGACATTTAAATCGGCATTCAAATCTTCCGCGGTTTCATATTCAGATTGTTTGCCATAATATGTTTTACTCAATAGTTGGTAATATTCGTTTTCGATATCTACCCATTTATCATTATACGGATTATGAATCTCTGTAAATAATTGGCTTACAAATGCATGATGTATTCTACATGAAGAATTTTGTATCTTATCTTGATATTCATTAAGAAGTTTACATAATTGTGATAAGTCTTCAAATGATTTGATTTCAATATGTTCATTAGCTCTTATTTGTTCTAATGTCATATTCGTATTTAGATGCATAATTAGTAAATAGAACAAATGCCCTATCGCCTCATGAACCTCTGAATTATCGCCATTCTTTATCTCAAAATGATAGAACTCATCCGATATTTGGCAATCTTTACAAGAAAGAAGTCGCATATACCATTTCTGCCAATAATCATCGAGAAAATTTTTATAACTCGTTTTTAATCCATGTGCTAAATCAAAGCCGTTTCCAATCAGTATAATTCGATTCATAGGATAGACGTTTTTACAAAGTTAATTAAAAGAATGTAAATATTCCATCAAGAGCGCCTACGGCGCGTATGTAAAGATAAAAATCGGTGACGTAATTTTCAGAGGGTATATAAATTGAAAATTCCCGAAATATGTCACACTCTCTTATTAAATGCAAAAAGCCCTCGTGCGTAAGCACGGGGGGCGTATATCTAAAATGCAAAACCGCTGAACTCTTCCTTAAACTGTTTTGCTTGTTTGGCTCGTTCCGCAACTGCCTTATACTGTTCCTGCATATCGAGAGCCTTTACAAAGTAGGCCAACGATACCTTTTCAGGCAGGTTCTTGCATCGTTTATTGAGTTGGTAAGTTAGGCTTATTGACTCGGTACTCGGTACGTCAATAGCATTGTACTTGGTAAGCAGTACGCTCATAGCCCGTTTATCCCACTTGGGAGCGGCAACGCCTTTCTTTTTACAGAAATCGCATATTTCCTTATAAATCCCTGCATCCGTCTTCCTGACTGCTGAATTGATAAAACAGCCAGCTGTCAGTTCATAGCCTTTCTCTATGGCCTTAATAAGCCCTAATTGCTGACATTCATTTAATAGTGCTGTTGTTGTATTTCTCGATAACCCGATTGCCTCTGCAATTTTGGCATTACTTCATTGTACGGTATCTGTATTATTAAGGCATACCGACTTTAATAATAGCAGAAACCCTGCAATCTTGGCGGGATAGTTCCTCTTAAAGTAACTGTTATCGAGGAAGAAATAGTTGCTCTTTTCTGGCTTTATATAGTAGGAATTTCGCTTTATAAAACC
>USSR01000844.1 GCA_900557355.1 uncultured Bacteroides sp. | reverse complement strand
TGTTTACACAAAATCGTGGACAGTGCCTATAAAAAGCAAACAGTAGAATGATTGTGCTTCTTCCAAAACCTCCCTAAGAATCCTTTCATTTCCTGCAAACAACATAAATGTTCGCAAGATATACGTATAATTTGCTCTACTTCCAATTCCAAACGACGTAAAGACAACAATATTTTTCAAGAGACAGTGTGACAAAATGAAAAACTTTACGACAGATAGGGTAAATATCAATTCAATTATTTATCTTTGTTAGCTTTTATAAGTTAGCATACAAAAAACAATAACTACAATGAAAGATTTTTTTAAATTTACGCTTGCCACCATCACAGGTATTATCGTGTCATGCGTTGTGTTGTTCTTCGTCAGCATCTTAATACTGTTTAGTATGCTGTCTTCGTCGGAGTCTGAAACACAAGTGCGCAAAAACTCTGTGATGATGCTCGACATGAGAGGTATGCTCTCTGAACGCAGTCAGGACAATCCGTTTGACATGTTCCTGAGTGAAGATGAAACCATTTATGGCTTAGATGACATTTTATCGTCCATTCAAAAGGCTAAGGAAAACGAAAACATAAAGGGTATTTATCTGCAGGCCGGTTCAATGGGTGCAGGTTTTGCTTCTATAGAAGAAATACGCAAAGCATTGGCTGACTTCAAAAACAGCGGCAAATTTATAGTAGCTTACGGTGACCAATATTCACAGCATCTGTATTACTTGGCAAGTGTAGCCGACAAAATAATGCTGAATCCACAAGGTTCAATCGGCTGGTCGCTCTTCCGATCTACTCCGATTTTCTACAAGGACTTGCTGTCTAAAATTGGCGTGGAAATGCAGGTATTCAAAGTAGGTACTTATAAATCGGCTGTAGAACCATTTATCTCCACTGAAATGAGTCCGGCCAACCGCGAACAGGTAGCTGTATTCCTGGATGGCATTTGGGGACAAATGTTGAGTGACATCTCCGAATCAAGAAGTGTAAGCAAAGAAAAGTTGAATGAAGTTGCTGACAAGATGCTGATGTTCTATCCTGCAGAAGACTGCGTGAAATATGGACTAGCAGATACCTTGATATATAAGAATGATGTACGCAACTATCTGAAAACTCTGATAGGCATAGATAAAAAGGACCATATGCCGGTACTGACTTTGAAAGATATGATAAATGTAAAAAAGAATGTTCCCAAAGATAAAAGCGGAAATATTGTTGCTGTATATTATGCTTACGGAGACATCTACAGTGGAAGTTCCCGTACAGACAACGAAAGCAACATCTATTCAGATGAGGTGATCCGCGACTTGCGCAAACTGAAAGAAGACGAAGACGTGAAAGCGGTAGTACTGCGCGTGAATTCTCCAGGTGGTAGTGCTTTCGGTTCAGAACAAATATGGTACGCAGTAACCGAGTTGAAGAAAGAAAAACCGGTGATTGTATCTATGGGTGACTATGCTGCATCAGGTGGTTATTATATTTCTTGTAATGCAGACAGCATCGTAGCTGACCCGACCACGCTGACCGGTTCCATCGGTATCTTCGGCATGTTTCCTAATGTGAAAGGGCTGACAGACAAAATCGGTCTTTCATTCGACGTTGTGAAAACAAATACATATTCTGACTTCGGAATGATGGGACGTGCACTGAATGATGGTGAAAAGGCCTTGATGCAAAATATGGTGAACGAGGGTTATGAACTGTTCGTGAAACGTTGCGCAGAAGGTCGCGGCATGACTACAGACGAAATCAAGAAGATTGCCGAAGGTCGTGTGTGGACAGGTGCCAAAGCCAAAGAACTGGGCTTGGTAGACGAACTGGGCGGGCTGGACAAAGCATTGGAAATGGCTATTGGAAAAGCCGGACTGGATGCTTACACCGTAATGTCTTACCCCGGCAAGAAGAGTTTCTTCGAAACGCTGATGGATACGAATCCGGGTGGATATATCCAATTTCGTATGCTGAAAGGCAAAGTAGGTGAACTTTACAATCAGTTCGATTGGCTGAATAACTTTGAGAACTACGATAAGATTCAAGCACGTGTTCCGTTCGAGTTGAACATCAATTAAAGAAAGGAGTGGATGGAAGAACCGCTGGTTAAGATACACTATTGGCTATACCCCGTCTCGTGGATTTACGGGATGGGAGTATATCTGAGAAATAAACTCTTTGATTGGGGATATTACCAGTCAAAGAGTTTTGACGTACCTGTAGTATGCGTTGGAAACCTCGCTGTAGGCGGAACAGGCAAGACGCCACACACGGAGTATCTTATCAAGCTGTTGCAACAGACAGGAGCGAACGTTGCCATGCTGAGCCGCGGTTATAAACGGAAAAGCAAGGGATATGTGCTGGCTACGGAGAAAACAGACGTAAAGCGCATCGGTGACGAACCATATCAGATAAAAACCAAATTCCCGGGTATCCGGGTGGCTGTAGACGAGAATCGTTGTCATGGTATCGAACAACTGATGAAGTTGGACAATCCCAAAGTGGATGTGGTGTTACTGGACGATGCTTACCAGCACCGGCATGTAAAAGCCGGACTGAATATACTGCTGACTGATTTTCACAGGTTGTTCTCAGATGATACCCTGCTTCCGGCAGGACGATTGCGTGAACCGGAAGACGGTAAAAACCGGGCGCATATCGTAATCGTAACCAAATGCCCGGAGGATATCAAACCAATAGATTTCAATATCATCACGAAAAGGCTAAAACTGTACCCATACCAACAACTTTATTTCTCCTCATTCCGATACGGAGCACTAACACCGCTTTTCGGCAAGAAGCGGAGAACACTCACATCGCTAGAAAAAGACGAACAAGTGTTGCTGGTTACAGGAATCGCTTCGCCTGCACCCTTGGTGGAAAAACTGGAAGCATATACACCGCATGTGAACATATGCCAGTTTGACGATCACCATGATTTCAGTAACAAGGATCTGCAAATGATCA
>USSR01000843.1 GCA_900557355.1 uncultured Bacteroides sp. | reverse complement strand
CTCAGCTTCTTATAATAATAGAAAAGTAATATACCAACGATTAATATAGAAAATAATACCATGCATGTATGTATATCAAAATAGGAGGCAAAAAATTCGGATGCTTCTGAATGGTTTGTCTCTATAGTAACCATAATGATGGAAGGAGTTATTAAAGAATAAAAGTTTAGTAATAGGAAACTTTCTATAGCAAAAAAGAAATAAGCTATGAATAAAACAATTTTTGTTAGATTGATATGAAAAAGTTTATGTATATAGTGTATAGCCAGTACCATTAATAGCGTTACACCTGCTCCATTGATGAGAGCAGCTCCAAGTCGTATAGGCATCATTAGCCATATCTCATTGCAAAGATTATAAATGACTGCCGTTAAGGTGTTTAATATAAATAGAATGCAAAATATTATCAATGAAGGATAAGCTTGTTTCATACTTATGATTTCTTATATTTTGATATTATACCATTAATTGTGCCGTGTAGTACAGCTTTAGATAAGTTTAGCTCTCCATGAAGTAAATATAATAATGCTTTTTTAGGGGCAGCTATACTGAAAATATATATACAAGATAATAGCTTTCTAATACCGAAAAAATTCCTACGAGCGAATAGTATCCGGGCACGTGAAAGATAAAATTCTCTCAGTGGCGACCCTTTTCTGGCAGTCATACCTTCTTTATGATAAACTACGGCGGCTGGTTCATACCATAACCTATATCCTGTATGTAATATTCTTGCGGACCAGTCAAATTCTTCATAAAAAAGGAAATAATCTTCACTCATGGGACCTGCTTTCTGGAGTACCTCACGAGAAACCATCATTGCGGCACCATGCAATGATGCCGTTTCACAAGCTTCATGATAGCATGGTTGGTCTTTGTCATTATATCCTATAGCACTATTTCTCAGAGTAATATACGAGAATGGAGTGAATCCTGCATATTGCAAGATGTCAGGAGCGTAAGCATATTTTAGCATCGGAGATACTCCGCCGTTTTTCTTATCACTCTCTAGCCTTTGTATTAATGTATTTAATACCGGAGCTTTAATTAGTGTGTCGTTATTGATAAAAAACAAGTACTGTCCTTTTGCTATACTCAATCCTGCATTATTTCCGCCTGCAAAACCTGTATTTGTATTTTTTATTACTACAATATCAGGATATTTTTTTTGTAATTCTTCACCTTCCGGCATATGTGAACCATTGTCTACGACAATGATTTCGTATGGGTATGTTTCGTACTTATGAAAAGATTCTATCATCTCACAAGTATCGATGAAGCCATTATAATTGACTGTGATAATAGAGACAATTGCTTTCATTCTTTTTCCTTGTTTTTTTGAGAGAGGTTATGAGAACGTTTGAACCAGAATACCAACCAATGCCTGAAAGTAATGTATTTATTAAAAGATAAACGTCGGAAACGACAGACTGTTTCTATTTTTTCTAGAAAAGTCATTCTATGGGCATTCCATATAATGGCATTTAAAGTTTGCAATAGATATCGATCTATAATAGAACTCCATTCGGGATGTTGTTGACTTAATAATAGAGCTTTGGAACATACGATACTGTATCCCTCTATGTTACGCATACTGAATTTATTGGTCATAGTTGAATTTGACCGTACTCTGCGTTTAAAGAAAGCTTGATTGATGTATGCAACTTTTTGTGCATTTAGGTGAATTTGTATTACAAAAATATGATCTTCATGAATGATACCTGCAGGGAATCCATTGAAATATTTCTGAATGAATGAATGACGGGTAAAACATAGGCAACATGAAGCTGAAAATATATATTGCTCTAATTCATATTCCAAAAGTTCTGTACCTTTCCATATCTTGTCACTGATCTTATCTTTTCTGTTATAACCTGGTAGATAGGCAGATGTTTCCATGATTTTCTCTGCATCGAAGAAAACGAAATCTAAGCTTTTAGACTCGCAAGTATCATAGCAATGTTGTAATGCCGTTGTGTCTAATATATCATCACTGTCCATGAAGTAGATATATTCTCCGGTAGCATATTGTAGGCCATGATTACGTGCTACCCCTTGCCCTTGGTTGGGTTGTATATGCCATTGAATTCTTGGATCACAAGCTGCGTACTTTTCAATGATATTCTGACTTTGATCAGTGGAACCATCATTGATGAGAATTATTTCCAATTCCTGTAAGGTTTGATTGCAAATACTATCTAGTGCTTCGCACAGATAAAGTGCGGTATTGTATATTGGCATAATGACAGACACTTTTGGGAGGACAACCGTTAGGATCTTGGTATTCATTTTCTTTTTCTGTTTAAGATACTTTTTATTTTTGCAAATATATCATATTCTTTGGTGAACTGTATGTATACGATCCACAAAATGAAGCTAATAATTGCTTTAGAAAATAAGGATAGAATGATGTTGTAATCTTTAATAAATATTGATACAAGATATAATGTGCAACCTATAATACAGCTTAATATTGATGGTGATAGGAGTTGGCGATAACACAAAAGGAGGCTTCTGTGAAGCATAAAGCGATATAATTGCCAGTAGCATTGTATAAAATTTAAACAAAATGAGATGAAAATACACCAAGCTATGGCTTCCAATGAGTGAAAATAAAAGATCCCAATGAGGAGGCCAATTATACTTGTTAATGCGGAAAATGCTCCACAAATGAAAAGTCCTCGAGTATCATTACCTGCTTGATAGAATGAGCCTGAAGAAGATAATAATAACTGTAAACCTACAGTGAGTGACAATATTTGGAAAACAGGAATGGAAGGTAGCCATTGTTCTCCAAAAACACATAGTATAAGTTCCTTGGCACAAAAAAGAAGCACTATACTAAGCGGAAAACCGATGAAAGCCAGCAGACGCATAATACGTTCTTGGGTATGTCCTAATTTGTTCATGTCATTTTGATAATCACTCAGGATAGGGTGCATTACAGGAGT
>USSR01000842.1 GCA_900557355.1 uncultured Bacteroides sp. | reverse complement strand
TCTAGGTATCGCCATACGCATTGTGACGGAATTCTACCTCATAAGGATTCTCCGGATTTTGTCCCAACAACAAGTTAACGAAATGCTTTTTACTGCCTCCCCATATAGTCCTGAAACGAAGTGTCAGATATCCATCTTCAGCGATAGTTACCCAATCATTCACAATCTCTACGGGGTCTGTGCCATACACCTCATCATTTTTTTCTCCCAAATCCGGTGCAATAGGCTTGGTCAGGATACTGTCTATCCAGTTTATATGCACGGCCTTTGTGTAATCGCCACTGGGTTCATTCACTTCACTGTAATTCACCAAGGCTCTGACTTCTTTGTCTCCGAAAGGAGAAGTTCTTACATTGGTCGGCAATAGAGTCGTCTTATCATCCAACTGCAGGAAGAATGCATCGTCGGCAGCACCCTTCACTGTTACAAGAGCATTAGGATACCTTAAATAATAGGCATTGTTATCATCATCGTCCAAACAGGACTGCAAACCTATAGTACAAACAATAGCCCCGGCAAATAAAAGTGCTTTATTAAATACAAAATTAATTTTCATAGTGTGGTTCCTCCTATTAAACATTTAAAATAATTTTTCTACATTATAGAAATGAAATATGGGAGAAAAGACTGCATGACATATTGTTAATTAACAATAATCACTACAGATGTAAAGAAACAGAACGAAAACGGTGTAGGCAAGTGATTTATCAGCACTTACCTACACCGTACCTACACCCCGTTAATCAACTACATATCTGCAACTTATGCATCGGATGTAGAAGTGTATGCAAAAACGCATAAAACTCTTCTTTGTACAGCAAGTATATCTCACTACTTACTGAAATCCCTTGGAGTCGGAACAGGTGGCAATGGCTTACGATCCTGCAATTCCTTCATCACTTCTTCGATAGCCTTATTGAGCTGTTCATCTTCACCGTTCCATTCCTTCACCGGATCATTATCAATCAAGATATCCGGATCGACACCATGATTTTCAATAATCCACTGCCCTGTTTTCACATCATAGCTGGTGAAGAAAGGAACACGGATATCCGTGCCATCCATATAAGGCAACGGGCCGCTGATACCTACAATACCACCCCAGGTACGGGTACCGATAAGTTTACCAAGCCCCAGTGCACGGAATCCCCATGGAAAGAGGTCACCGTCGGAAGCAGAATATTTATTAATCAAACAGACCTTCGGTCCCACTTGCACGGCATCGGGTATAGTGCCGACACGCTTCGTACCACGTCCCATCGTCAATCGGTAAGGTTCGCGGGACAAACGTTCCAGAATCATAGGAGATACATTACCGCCACCATTGGCACGGTCGTCTATAATCAGACCTTCCTTATCAAGTTGCGGATAGAAATAACGGGAGAACTCGTTCAGACCTTCCGGACCCATATCAGGAATATAGATATAACCAATACGTCCATTGGATGCCTTTTCCACCTTCTTCAGATTATTCTGTACCCAGTTATAATGATAAAGAGGATATTCATTTTCCAGCGGACTGATGACAATCTTTCTTGCACCTGCCAATTGCGGCTTGCTGTTCAGCGAGATTTCTGTCGGTACATCAGCCTTTCCTACCAGTAAAGCATAGATATTCTTCACCGTATTTGTCGGAATGCCGTCAATGGCAACGATATATTCCCCGGCCTTAACCTCAATACCCGGTTCAGTAAGCGGAGAGCGCAGTTCCTTACTCCAGGAAGCACCGGGAAGTATCTTATCCAAACGGAAGAAACCACTCTTATCTGCCGATACCTCAGCACCCAGCAAACCAGTCTTGATACGTGCCGGTTTATCCGTTTCACCCGGATTGACGTATGCGTGTCCGCAGTTAAGCTCACCAATCATCTCTCCAATGATATAGTTCAGGTCGAGACGCGTCTTTGCATAAGGCAGCAGAACAGAGTATTTCTGTTTGATTGCTTTCCAATCCACACCATGCATATTCTCCAGATAAAAACCATCACGATAAGCACGCCAGGCCTCATCGAAGATTTGTGCCCATTCCTTGGGGTAATCTATCGTAATGGACATATTATCCATATTGACAGGCGTACTCAGATTAGCCGCTCCTTCCGGTATAGCGGTTACATAAAGCTTGTTGTCCTTGTAGAACAAAGCCTTTTGGCTACCCGGAGTAACCGTCATCATAGCACCATCGGCAACCGTTTCTTCTTTCTGTCCTTCAAGATCGAAAAACTTCGTTCCGCCATTGCCCCAGTAATATACCTTCTTTCCGTTTGAATAGAAATTAGCATAATAAGAAGCCGACAATGGAAGCTTGATGATACGTTCGGTGATACCTTCCGGATCAAACTTGACGAGTGACGCAGAAGCAGTTTCCTGTTTCGCGTCTTTCTTTCCGGCAGTCTTTTCAGCAGCCTTCGGAGCCTCACTCTCACTGTCGTTCTTCACTCCGGCATCTTTCTGTATGAAAGGTGACGGGGTATCTTTTGAGAGCAAAGCAAGATAAACTCCATACATATTATTATAGACGTGGTTCCATTCCAACCAGCCGTATGTAGGATTGAAATCACGGGCAGATGAGAAAATCAGATACTTACCATCCGTACTGAATACCGGTGAAGAAGAATTATACCACTTGTCCGTCACCGGATATTCCTTCTTTCCGGCAATATCATAGACATATACAACAGTTATTTCATTATCTGCATCACGGGTATAGGTCAGCCATTTGCTATCCGGTGAAAAAGTCACATCCTGCGGTTCCCCCATCGGGTCCTGCAATAGCATAGTCACCTGTCGTGAAACTACATCCAGCAGATTGATCCGATTCTGGCGGTCGGTATAAACAATCTTTTTACTGTCCGGACTCCATTCGAAAGAGCGGATATACGTATCATTATTCTTGGTCAGCTGCACCGGATTACCTTCCACTGCATCCTGAAGATAAAGTTCTGTCTCCCCGG
>USSR01000841.1 GCA_900557355.1 uncultured Bacteroides sp. | reverse complement strand
TGCGAATGTTACGTCTTGCCCGTTCACCAAAACTTGTTTTATGACAAGACCGTTGTTGGGGATTATCATGAAGACCGCCTCTTCGTAGGCTTGCATGACTTTCTTGTTCGAGATAATCTCGTCGTTCAGTTTGACCTTTCCTTGCAACTGGTTATAAATGGCGGTTATATTTATCTGGTCTTTCTTGAATACGACATCCAGATTCATGTTGTCATCGACAGAGCTAACTGTATATTGGCTGTTAATCAGCTTTTTCGTGATGTCTTTGTCGTTCAGGGTTATTTTGTCGATGGAATAACCTTGGTCTGCTGTGATTTTGAATGTGACGGATTCTCCGCGTGATAGTCCTAACGTTCCTATCGTCTGGTTATTGATCGTCACTTTTCCTCCTGCTGTTTGGCTGGCAGAGGCAAAATAGCAGGATCGGATATTGGTGAATGTTTTCCATCCGTCTGCATTTTGATAGCTTCTTTCGGAATTGAACGGGACGTAAAGAACGCAGTTGGACGCGTCTGTTTCCCCGAACGTTTCATTAGTGCATCTTGGAGGAGTAGGGTTTGCCGAGTGAATCTCTTTTAATCCTGTGCAATTCTGAAATGATGCCCAATTAATGGATGTCAGACCTTTGGGAAGAGTGATTGAAGTCAGCCCTGTGCAATCCATAAAAGCCTTTGCGCAGATAGAAACCGTGTTCTCCATCACCTCAATCGTTGTGTTTTGGGGCATTGTACCTTTGTATTCATATAATGTCCGTCCTGCATAGATAAGCCCGTCTTTGTGATTGTTATACCAAGCGGTATTTTTGAAAGCATCATAATCCACATTAATCACGCTGTTGGGAATGTTGATAGAAGACAGGTTTTCACAACCATCGAATGCGTGGCTGTAGATTGTTTGTACACTGTTGGGTATATTGATGGAAGTAAGGCTTTTACAATATTCAAATGTACTTGAATTAATCACAGTTATGCTGTTGGGTATATTAATGGATGCCAGATTTTCGCAATTATAGAAAGCTCCGAATTCGATAGAGGTAACATTCTTACCCAGTGTAACCGATTTTAAGCTGGAGCAATCATTGTATCTATTATTAGTTGATTATCAGTATTATACGCTCTAAACGGTAGAAAAGTGACTGTGTGGATTCTATATAGATACGAAATGGCTAAAATTTAACGTATTTAACTTTCGATCACACCATATTACTCTAAATGTCAAGAAAGCATATTATAGTTGAGTCTACTTGTGACAATAAACGAGTAAATGTAATACCTATGCTTCTACATGCAATTTCATTTATTCTCCTGTTTCTGTTTTAGCCTTAGCTCAGTAGGAGAATCACCTGTCTGGTTCTTGACGAAACGGGTAAAGTGGGCAGGATTGTAGAAATTCATTTGCTGTGAAATCTCTGCGAAAGTGAGGTTTATATTTTACTGACGCAGTCACAATATAAAGACCCTTCAAAACTACCGAAGTAAAAACTATCTTATATTTTATTTTTTTTAAAGGTGCACATTTCTTTTACCCGTATTTTCTGACCCTCTGATTTCTTCGTGATAAAGATAATTCACTATCGTGGGATGTCCTTTGGGACTTCGCTCGTAAGGCAATTCATTATCCACATACTTGCATTGAACCTCCTGCGCCATTTTTGCGGCCTCTTGCTCCAATTGCTTCCAATATGTTCGGTCATTTTGCGAATAGATTTCTTCATAAAGTGGGAGCAAATGGGGATAGTGTGATTTGATATAATCCATAATGTTGGCCTTAAAACCACCCCGTAGATTGAGGTTCTCAAGCCAAAAGAGGTCGCAAATGTCTTTCACTTCATGAAAAATAGCCTTGAAATCGGTGATTCCAGGGAAGATGGGCGACACAAAGCAGATGGTTCGGATGCCCGCCTCGTAGCACTTTCGCATGGCTGCGAGGCGTCGCTCTATGCTCACGGCCTTGTCCATGTCGGCACGGAATGGCTCATCAAGCGTGTTGACCGACCACGATACGGTGACTTTCTTCACTTGGCGGAGCAGGTCAAGGTCGCGCAGCACGAGGTCGCTCTTTGTACAAATGAGTATCTCCGCATCGCTGTCTTTGAGTTCCTCAAGCAGTTTACGTGTCCTGCGGTACTTTGCTTCTTCAGGATTATATCCATCGGTCACAGATCCAATAACCACCCGTTGTCCGGCATATTTCTTCGGATTCACGATAGCAGGCCAATGCTTCACGTCCAAGAAAGTGCCCCATTCTTCCTTATGTCCTGTGAAGCGCTTCATGAATGAGGCGTAACAATACCTACAGCCATGGGTGCAACCCACGTATGGATTCACCGAATAGCCTCCTACTGGGAGGTTTGACTTGGTCATGATGCCACGAACCTCTTTCGTTTGAATGAGTGTTTCTGTCATTTTTCTACAATTTTAATTTCTTTCATCATGCTATTTGTTTTGATTACGAGTGCAAAGGTAGTGCATAAAACAAAGACACATTATACCATTAACAATATATTCTCTATCATTTTGATAAACCTGTCTGCCACTAAATATGGTTTACTGCTTATGAGCGATGATTATATTCTTGAACTGCACAGAGTTGTCATTTTGTGCGCCATCCTCATTCATATACACCATTCCTATAGTCCTCTTGAAAATTTCCGCATGTCATGCCCGTCTGCTGCTTGAAGAAGCGCATTAGGTGGGATGGTTCAGGGAAATTGAAAGCATAGGCTATCTCGCTTATTGACTTGTTGGTGAACAAAAGTTCGTTTTTTATTTCTGCCAATAGTCGCTGTTTCAGCAAATTCATAGCAGATATTCCATACTGCGCCATCACACTATGGTTTAGGGTGATTCGACTAATCTTGAGCAGCGAGGCGTAGTCTTGCACACGCTGCAACTTCCGAATGTGAGTTTCCATCAGTTCTATAAACTGAAAGGCGTAATTATTTTTGGGAGCGA
>USSR01000840.1 GCA_900557355.1 uncultured Bacteroides sp. | reverse complement strand
AGCACCCCACGGCTCCCCTTCTTCGGAGAGAGTTGTGGAAACTCTTTCTCCCAGAAACGAAGCAAGGACTCGTTCACATCGAACATCTGGGCTACCTCACTGATGGAATAATATAATTTCAGGTCTTTATCCATAGCAGCTTAATCGAGGACTTTACCATGGTTGGCAGCAATCTGTATCATCCGGTCGTAATCCTCAGCACTCAAGTCCATAAAGTAATAGTTGACAGGGTTGACTACCTGCCCTTTTACATGAACTTCATAATGCAAGTGAGGCCCTGTACTCTTTCCCGTACTACCTACCCCACCAATGACTTCACCGCGTACCACCTTCTTTCCGACCTTAGTACGGAAATCACGCAAATGCGCGTATACAGTCTGATAACCAAATCCATGGTCTACCACAATCCGGTTACCATACCCGGTTTGCCATCCCATCTGTATCACCGTACCATCTCCTGTGGCATAAACATCCGTACCCAAAGGTGCCGAGAAATCCATACCTGCATGGAATTTTGTAGTCCCGTAGATAGGATCGATACGCGTTCCGTAGCCGGAAGCTGTTTTGCGAAGATCTTTATTGGAAACAGGCTGGATGGCGGGGATACAACGCAACATTTCGTCATGGCTCTTACACATATCCACCACATCATCGAAGGAACGCGACTGGATATAAAGTTGCTTGCTGAGCATATCCATCTTCTGAGTTGTATTCACTACCAGTGCGGAGTTTGCCATATCCATCAAGTGTTCATAACGGTTAGTTCCGCCATACCCAGCCTGGCGGATAGCCGAAGGTATGGGGTCAGCTGCAAATATAACCCGATACAGGTTATCATCACGCTGCTGCACATCCTGTAACACTCCCATTGCCTCATCCAGACGACGGGAAAGCACATTATACTGCGCTAAAAGTTGGCTATTTTCCTTCCTCAACTCTTTCTCCGAAGGTGAACCGAAAATAATCAGCAGAATTATAAAACTACCTGCCCCAAAGCCCATGCCGATAAACAAACGGCGCAGGAGACTCACCATCCGTTGCCGGACAGTAGGGTAAATACGGTCATAAGTCTGCGTCTGTGGATTATAAATGTAGTAAACTTTGCGCATCTTTTGGAAATATTTCGCTCATTAATACGGCAAAAGTAATAAAAACAAGCTATCTTTGCACAGTTTTTTCAAGAATATTAATACTAAGTAGCAAGTAGTTAGTAGATAATAGCGAACAGAAGATAGTAACAGATTAAGATAAATAAAAGAATATGTTGACTGCAAATGAAATCCGTAACTCATTCAAGAGTTTCTTCGAGAGCAAAGGCCACCAGATAGTGCCCTCGGCTCCGATGGTAATTAAAGATGACCCGACACTGATGTTTACCAATGCGGGGATGAACCAGTTTAAAGATATTATTTTGGGCAACCACCCTGCGAAATATAAAAGAGTCGCGGACTCGCAGAAATGTCTGCGCGTTAGCGGAAAACATAATGACCTGGAGGAAGTGGGACACGACACGTACCACCACACCATGTTCGAGATGCTGGGCAACTGGTCGTTCGGCGACTACTTTAAGAAAGAGGCTATCGACTGGGCATGGGAATATCTGGTAGAGGTTCTGAAGATAGATCCGAAGAACCTTTACGCCACCGTATTCGAGGGCAGCCCTGAAGAAGGATTGGAACGTGACAATGAAGCTGCTGCCTTTTGGGAACAACACCTTCCGAAAGATCATATCCTCAACGGTAACAAGCATGATAACTTCTGGGAGATGGGCGATACAGGTCCGTGTGGTCCGTGTTCCGAGATACATATAGACTCACGTCCGGAAGAAGAGAAAGCCAAAGTTCCGGGTAGCCAATTGGTGAACAAGGATCATCCGCAGGTTATTGAAATCTGGAACCTCGTGTTCATGCAATTCAACCGTAAAGCCGATGGAAGTCTGGAAGGACTTCCCGCCAAAGTTATCGACACGGGTATGGGCTTTGAACGCTTGGTACGCACGTTACAAGGCAAGACTTCAAACTATGATACGGACGTATTCCAGCCGATATTGAAAGCCATCGCTGATATGGCAGGCACTGCCTATGGCAAAGACAACCAACAAGACATCGCCATGCGTGTGATTGCCGACCATATCCGTACAATCGCTTTCTCTATTACAGACGGACAGTTGCCCTCGAATGCAAAGGCAGGTTATGTAATCCGCCGTATCCTGCGCCGCGCAGTTCGTTACGGTTATACATTCCTGGGACAGAGACAGGCATTCATGTATAAACTGCTCCCGGTTCTGATTGAAAACATGGGTGAGGCTTATCCAGAACTGGAAGCACAGAGAGAACTGATCAGCAAAGTTATTAAAGAAGAAGAAGACTCCTTCCTCCGCACATTGGAAACCGGTATCCGCTTGCTGGACAAGACGATGGCTGACGCCAAAGCTGCCGGAAAGACAGAAATCAGTGGTAAGGATGCCTTTACCTTATATGATACTTTCGGTTTCCCGCTCGACCTGACGGAACTGATTCTTCGTGAAAACGGTATGACTGCCGACATCAAGGAGTTCGACACCGAGATGCAACAGCAGAAGCAACGTGCCCGCAATGCCGCTGCCATAGAAACCGGTGACTGGATTACACTGAAAGAAGGAACTACTGAATTTGTAGGTTACGACTATACGGAATATGAAACAAGTATCCTTCGTTACCGTCAAGTAAAACAGAAAAACCAGACACTGTATCAGATTGTACTGGACTATACCCCGTTCTATGCCGAAAGCGGTGGCCAGGTAGGTGATACTGGTGTATTAGTCAGCGAATTCGAAACGATTGAAGTAATTGATACAAAGAAGGAAAATAACCTTCCGATACATATCACCAAGAAATTGCCCGCACATCCGGAAGCTCCGATGATGGCTTGCGTAGATACCGAAAAACGTGCTGCCTGTGCAGCCAATCACTCGGCC
>USSR01000839.1 GCA_900557355.1 uncultured Bacteroides sp. | reverse complement strand
GATAACCGAGTTCCTTGTTAATTTTGGAAAAGGCTTAGGCTTGGAATCATTTGTCGATGAAATAGGCAATGTTATCATTCGTAAAGCTGCTACTCCGGGGATGGAAAACCGCAAAGGCGTCATTCTTCAGGCGCACATGGATATGGTGCCTCAGAAGAACAATGATACTGTTCACGATTTCACAAAAGATCCTATTGAAACCTATATCGATGGCGATTGGGTGAAAGCTAAAGGTACTACATTGGGGGCAGACAACGGTTTGGGTGTTGCAGCTATTATGGCTGTGCTTGAAGATAACAGTCTGAAACATGGCCCGCTGGAAGCCTTGATTACGAAAGACGAGGAAACAGGCATGTATGGTGCTTTCGGCTTGAAGCCGGGTACACTGAAAGGTGAAATCCTGTTGAATCTTGATTCTGAAGATGAAGGTGAATTATACATTGGCTGTGCCGGTGGTATCGATCTGACTGCTACATTGGAATATAAAGAAGAAGCACCTATTGCCGATCTTGTAGCCCGTAAGGTTACTTTGAAAGGTCTGCGTGGTGGTCACTCCGGTTTGGAGATCAATCAGGGCCGTGGAAATGCTAATAAGCTCTTAGCTCGCGTAGTGCATGATGTCTTGATTGAATTTGATTCTCAGTTGGCAAGTTTTGAGGGTGGGAATATGCGTAATGCTATTCCTCGTGAAGCATGTGCTGTATTGGTGTTTAATCCTGAAGATACAGAAGGGCTGGAAGATTATATTAAGGAATATGAAGCACAGATCAATGCGGAATACACCCCGATTGAAAGCGGCATCACTCTGACGATTGAACCTGTGGATCTTCCTGCAGCTATTGTTCCTGCGGAAATTCAAGACAATATGATTAATGTATTGATGGCTTGTCAGGATGGTGTGATGCGTATGATTCCTACTGTGCCTGATACAGTGGAAACTTCTTCTAATCTGGCTATTGTTATTATGGGTGGTGGCAAAGCAGAAGTTCGTATCCTGGCACGTAGCTCTTGCGATACAATGAAAGAATTTCTGGCAGACAGCCTGACTGCTTGTTTTGCTATGGCTGGTATGAAGGTGGAATTAAGCGGAGGTTATTCCGGTTGGCAGCCTAATGTGGATTCTCCTATTCTGCACGCCATGAAGTTGTCTTATAAGCAACAATTCGGTGTAGAACCGGCAGTGAAAGTAATTCATGCGGGTTTGGAATGTGGTATTATTGGTGCTAACTGTCCGGGATTGGATATGATTTCCTTCGGACCTACATTGCGCTCTCCGCACTCACCGGATGAACGTGCCTTGATTCCGACAGTTTCCAAGTTCTATGATTTCTTGGTAGCTACGTTGGAACAGACTCCGGAAAAGTAAATAATTCTTTTTTATATAAAAGGCGGAGAGGATACATAAACATCCTCTCCGCCTTTTTTTTGATATTTTTATCAAAAAAATGCCGTTACTTTATAGGTAACGGCACAAAATATGGTGCAAACATAACTGTTTTTCCATAAATGTGCAAATAAAGCTGTTTTTTTTTCTGTAATTCATTAAAAAAAGAGTAATTGTACTCGAGAAACAATTTATTATGAAACAAAAATTATTATTGGATATGTTATCCTCAACTATCCAGGAGCTTCGTGCTAATGGTCAATGGGGAACTGCACATGTGTACCGGAGTGCCCGGAATTCTTTCTCTGCATTTAATAATAACAGGGATATACCGTTTGGCAAGTTAACTCCGAATCTTCTGAAGAATTTTGAGATTCATTTGCGCCAGCGGAGATGCAGTTGGAATACAGTTTCTACTTATATGAAAGTGCTTCGGGCAACTTATAACCGGGCAGTGGATAATGGTTACGCTTTGTACATTCCACGGCTTTTTAGACATGTGCATACCAGTGTGTGTGCTGATCAAAGAAGAGCTTTGGATGCTTCTGACATAGGGAACTTACTTTGTGAAGCTGAGAAAACGCCCCTATACAATACTTTGCCTGTAGACTTGCAAAAGACTAAAATCTTATTTGCACTGATGTTTTTGCTACGCGGTATACCATTTGTCGATTTGGCGTATTTGCGTAAGACAGATATTCAAGGTAATATTCTGAGGTATCGGAGGCGGAAAACCGGTAGGTCGTTAACTGTGATGCTTATCCCTGAAGCTTTGAGGCTGATGCAACTGGTGGCTAATAAGGATGGAGATTCTCCCTATCTATTTCCCTTTTTATCCAGTCCGGAGGGAACTGAAACGGCTTATCATGAATATCAATCGGCATTGAGGGCTTTTAATCATCGTTTGTCCGTATTGAAGAGGTATGTGAGAGGCCATGCTCACTTGAGTACCTATACCATTCGGCATACTTGGGCAACAATGGCCTATTATTGTGAAATACACCCAGGTATCATATCAGAGGCTATGGGACACTCATCTATCAAGGTTACTGAAACTTATCTGAAGCCTTTTCAAAATCAGAAAATAGATAAAGCTAATCAGGAGGTAATCTCTTTTGTGAAAGGGTACGCCTCTGTGTTTTAAATGATTGGAATGAGTATTATCTGATTTTAATTAGAAGTCACTGATATTTTGTAGAAATAAATCTACGAATGGTTAGAATCTTTCCTGAAATGATATTTCGGGTAGTTGTTCTTTTATCTTTTTTATTTGCCCTCTGTTATATTTATTGTTCAGTATTACAGCATAATAGCTTTTCCTTTTGAAATAGAGACCTTCTTAAATACTTCGTTTTGAGAAAATGTCATGTATCTATTTTTATAAGCATACCCGATGGTGTGCTTTTCTGTTGTTGAATATATTCTTTAGTTGATAATATGGTCTTTTTTATGCCTTTTTGGCGTAAAATGTGCCCTCTGGTAGATTGTGCCGTTACCTATAAAGTAACGGTAGAGATGGGGATGAGGATTATTGATTAGACTATTATTATTCTTTATTTTTTTAAATTTATAAATTTAAAGTTTTTTAT
>USSR01000838.1 GCA_900557355.1 uncultured Bacteroides sp. | reverse complement strand
TGTTGTCTGTATTTTATGTACGAAAATAAACCGTAAAAGACATTCAAAATCGGAAGCAATCTTGTATGACAAATCAAAGCCACCATATTTATCATATATAATTTTGCGGCAGTAGAAACTTGGGTGTGCGGGCATAAAGCCAAGTCGCATCCAGCTACGGTTGAAAAGTCTTGACGAATAATAGCGGACACATTTACCCAGGTCATTGCCATCCACGAAATGAATATCTCCATATACTGCATCCACCCGGTTGGTAGCAAGCTCTTTCTCTAATTTTTCCACTACATCCGATGAAGTATAAAAATCATCCGAATTCAAGATACCAACCACCTCCCCCGTAGCCATCCGGATTCCCTTGTTCATAGCATCATAAAGACCTTTGTCCGGTTCGCTTATATACCGCAATCGCCCATTATAACGAGGTTCATACTCCCGGATTATTTCCATCGTATTGTCTGTACTTCCCCCGTCCACGATAATATGCTCTATATCGGGATAACTTTGGTTGAGTACACTATCCAAGGTCGTGCGAAGCGTTTTACCGCTATTCCATGTAGCGGTAATAACTGATACTTTCATGTAAGTTATAATGTAATGTTATGTTTTGGGCTTCTATGCGTTCTCTCTTCTATATTGTTAAGTATAACTAACAATGTCGGTATATTTACCACAATTTATAAATCATACTTAATAATAGAATACATGAAACTGCCCCAAATATGTCGTCAGCTTTGATGAATGGACTATAGGCAGCAATTACGAAGGAATCCACACATTCATTTGCTCGATTTCTTGCTACGACAGGAGTTATAAATGAGACCATTGCTGATACGGAGATCAATCAAAATACAAACAGAAGAATCTTTTTCTTCGCACCGTCTTGCCACTGTTGAAAGTGGCAGTTATCACTGGTATCTTTATCGTTTCAAATAGTTATCAGCATTAACGATTTTATCTAAATCAAAAGTTTTGTTTGTTATATCCCAGAATACCCTTATGCGTATGTACTTTATGATTTCTGATGGAACGATTAGCTTATAGTTTACCATCACTTCTAAATTCGAATTCTCATCACTTGAAGGACTTCCCTCTTTGAGCTTGTCTAAATTTGTGTAAAGAAAACTTCCTTTGTCGTCTAAAGGTGTCAGTTCATTCGTATTATCTCTGATAAAGGATATATATGGCAACATTCCTCTATTAAGAATCAGGATTTCAGAATTATGAGCCACTATATTCTTTACATTAGCTGGAATTTTTTGAGCAATGGACTGGGGTATTTCTACTCCAAAACCGATGACTGTATACTGTTCGGACAAGCAAAGTTTCTTTAAGGCAGGTTCTATGTCAGCATACCTTATTGTATAGTTTAAAGAAGTATGGTTCAACAAGAAAAGGTGATTGTAAGCGATTTGAATATTTCTTATGAGTGATGAGATTATCACTACCTCCAAATTGATTGAGTATCTATAATCTCCTTCATAAATATCATTAGAATCAATTCTTACTTTGCTTTTGGCCGTTTTTTTCTCTTCTATTCCATAGCTGAGTGATGAATCCTTTTTTTGGATAAGAGAGTTTACCTGTCTATTAAATTCAAATGTGAGTTGGTCTTTAATTAAATTCTCTTTTTCTTCAGACCATTCTTTCTTTTTTATTGCATCATTACATTCTTTAATAAAGTCATCTAGTGCCTTTAATACACGGCTCTCAACATCTAGTGGTCTTTGTACTATTGTTTTAATTTCATTGATTGATTTTTTCAGTTGTATTGCTAACCGAATGTATCTCTTATTGGCAGGTATTATTTTTATCCCATTTTCTTCATCATTAGATGTGCATGGTAAAGGAGCTGTCATGGGATCCATATACCTAACATTATAGTCTATTTCATCCAAGAAGAGCATGGAATAAGCCAAATACTTTACAATGGCACCATATGCAATGTAGTCAGCTTGAACACCGCCATGTTTGGTGAAAGGATATTCAACTTCCAAGATAAATTGGTTGGATGCATCTTGCAACAAGTTGTCAAAGTGTATCAACCAGTCAAATATTTCAGTAAACGAGCAAAGTGTCAATTCATATTTTGGAGGGAGTTGATTGGTAAAACGCATGAGTTGTTTTAGCCATCCGTCTTTGCCACTATACAGCAGAAATGCTCCTAATGCAATATGAAATTCCTTGAATTTTTCACGCTTATTATCTATTAGACCATTGCGCACTTGTGGTTTATCATTATCATGTATTAGCTTGAAAGAATAATACTGGTCTGCATATTCCCAATAATTCATTACCCAGTCAAAATTGTCATTGTTGATGTGCCTCTGTAAAGTAATCCACATCAATCTGTAGTTTAGTGTGGGCAGGGAAAAGTAAAAGTTTATACCTACTGTATCCGACTTCAACATGTTGGGAGCATCTTTAGATGAGGAATAGTTTAATATTCTTTTCGTTATTTCCGTAATCTGATTAATTTGAGGTTTATCGGAACTTAACAAGCTAATAGAGTCATATAAATGTTGCATGCAAGCGTTATATAGACCGATATTATCTTTCTTGACCGCATAAATGGCAATATCTAAAATCTCCATATACCGACCATCCGGTTTTGAAATAAGTATATCAAACAATCGGCTTGGATAATAGTAACTTAGAAATAATTTATACAATCCTATCGAAGACATTAAAAGTGAAAGCATCGCAATGGAGGCAATAGCCAAGATGAATATCTGAATATATGGCACTCCATTAGATAGAAACAATATGAATGGAGTTGTTATAGAGAAGAAAATGCAAGTTAGAACCCTTTTATTGAAACGTTTGAAGTCGGGTTCCTCTTCAAAACACTTTAGGAGGAGCGTACTGTCATATTTCTTGTCAATTTCACCGATGGCTTGTATGATTAATGGGTACCCAACACCAAAGATAGCCGCAAAAAGAGCCAATAGTGCAGTATATGTACTATTACTGAACC
>USSR01000837.1 GCA_900557355.1 uncultured Bacteroides sp. | reverse complement strand
AACACTATGCGCTGCCTTTCGAAGCGGATGGACGGAAACTATTCAAGATAGGGATTAACTTCAGTGAGAAAACCCGTAATATCGAAAAATGGGTAGTAGAATCCTGAAGTATACCCCGCCTTGACAAAGAGTCTGTTATTATTAACGTGGTGATCTTATTCCAATCCCGGCCACGCTTCTGTTGAATACGTAGCCTCAAGCGCATTTTCTAAATTATCATTCAGATTTGGGAAGAAATCAATTCCTGTCTTTTCTTCCAGTTCATCTATTGATAATGCATAGTCAACAAGTTTTGTCGATTTCGGAGTATCGGAGTGCTCCATCCAAAAAGCGATCGCTTTGAATGAATCTCCTTTTTTAAACAACAAAGCCATATAATAATATCTAGGAATGGGCTTGCTACGGTCGTTACTAATATATCCTCTGATCTGATCTTCCTTATCAATCGTTCCTCCTTTTACCACATATAAGGTATCTGAAGATGTACAGCTACGTCCCCATGATTGCACCTGTCCCTCCAAAGTCAACCATATACCTGTATTAAATTTATTCCGTTGAGGACTCATATTCGTGTAATAGAAGGTCTGTTCATTCACCTCACGCGAATAAAGTCTGTCGGCAGAAGCACAAAGATGCCCTCTATCATAACCTTGTTTTCCAAAATCTGCTTGCACACGTTGGTACTGTGAACCAATAGCCGGATCAGCATCAAAAGGCTCATCACTACGTGACACATTTTGTTGTTTTGTTTGATTGTCAAACCTAAATGCAATCCAACGGGAATGTTTCTTACTCTTATCGTATTCCATACTAAAAGAGGTTACTTTCTGCCCATTGAATGTGGTGTAGTGTGTTACAAACACATCGTTTGCACCATTGCGAAGAGCAGGGAGTTCTACGATGCCGGTGGCAAAATTATTGGAGTTGTTATTCTCGTCTTTATCACAAGCACAGAAGCTTATACATAATAAACTTAATACTATAATATTACATTTCATTCGATCAGCCATTTCTTCATTTCATATAAAAAGAACAAGAGAGGTTGCAGTTTATGACAACCTCTCTTGCAGTCATATAGATAATTTATATCACTTGATATTAATACCAAAAATTATAGCTCTTTTATCACTAGTTGCCCCTTCAGTAGTAAACTTAATTGTAGTCGAAGCAGTAATTCCAGTCATTGTATACTCATAAAAGTCTGTATCTGCCGGAGTGATTGTAAATGGTGAATTACCCGTAGCGCCATCATTTCCAACTAAAGAAACCACTTTACTTGTTTCTCCTCCTTCAAACGTCCCACCATTTTCTATTACGACTGTCAATTGACCAGTTTTAGCCTTCCAGCCAACTGCATAAAAAGATAATTTACTTGCGCCTGCTTGCAACGTCGGAGAACTCCAAAAGCCCAATGCACTACTTGTTCCAAGTTTTAAAATTGAGTATTCTGTTTCTTCAACAATAACCTTTCCTCCAGATGCTTTATTAGCATCAGTGCTTGTACCTTCCGGCAACGCTATATTGCTAGTATATACTTTACCCGATTCAGGTTCATCTCCACCTACAAACTCATGTTCAGTAATTGTCTTCATACCTGGGGCAGAGAATGCATATTTCAATACACCTTGAAGAAGAACTTCCTTTCCCAAATTTTCAGGATGGTCTACTAAGTTCAGAGCTGTTTTTGCAGCTTGGCTATCACTACCGAATCCAATAACCATGCATTTTTTATAATCAGTTTCATTGGTAGAACCCGCAATTACAAGTGCTGTTGCACGAATACCAGTTACTCCGAAAATAATATCTTCCGGTCCATCAACCGATGATGAAGCATTATCTGAATTTACACTTCCTACAATATATCCTTTTACCCAAGCAACAGTTGTACCGGTTGCAGTTGAAAGAGATAGAGCAGTAGCAACATCATACGGATTTTCTTTAGTGCCATCACCTACTGGATCCGGACCAGGTCCAGGACCTTCACCCGGCTCTACACCTACATATAAATTGTCAATCTGATAAGTTCCACTCGCTGTTTCACTACCGACAAATTTAAAGCCAATAAAACCAACTTTATCACCAATACTTGTAAGGTCGCCAGTTAAAGTTTTAGCATCTGAATAACCTTCTGCATTTTGAGGTAAAGTGCCCACATTCAGTAAAGTCTGTTTCAGATTATCACCATCTTTCTCAAGGAAATAAACTTCCAATTTATTACCATCTTTATAATATGCAGAAATACAGTCGAACGTAACCTTTTTCACTTCCATTTGAGCTATATTCACAACAGGAGTAACAAACCATGAAATAATAGAGGGCTCTTTACTACCATAAGCTGTTGCCTGAATAAGACCATTATTATTAAAAGGTTTACCTCTCCAAGTTCTACCTCCTACTTCTGCCAAATTCACATACCCTTCTTTTACATAATCTTTATCAGTTTCAGCATCATCAAAAGTATTAACTACTTGATTTACTGGATTAGACGGATCAAGTAATTCAACCAAATTACCACCCGGATTCGGTTCGCCACTATCTCCAATCTCTTGTCCATTAAGAACAGCAGCAGTAGGAGCTTTTACACCAGCTTGCTTAAAGTAGTTTTCTAATGTACCTTTAATAATAACAACTTGTCCCAGATTAGCTGCATTATCAACCAAATTCAGTTTAGCCCGCAAATCTGTTCCGGCAACTAACTGCACTGGAATGCATTTCTTGTAATCCTTTTCATTCACATCATCTGCAATCAAAATATTTGATGCGCCAACAAAAGGAGCTTCAAACTTAGAGCCATCAGCCAAGGATGCACCATCTGCAGAACCTACAATATATCCCTGTACCCAAGCTACAGAACCATCTTGTTTCAATGAAGCAGTAGCTATATTATATGGATTCTCTTTCGTACCATCACCAGTCAACCCCGGAACATCACCTTCTCCCAATATATCATAAGGAGCCGGTACATCACTACATG
>USSR01000836.1 GCA_900557355.1 uncultured Bacteroides sp. | reverse complement strand
TTTTTGCTTGCTTCCCTAATACATTCATAGCCAAGGCAGGTGAACCTAAATAATTTCCTTTTGCCATCTCTCCGCTTTCCAGTTGATAATATATAGAATCTTTTAGAGATGGTACCTCATCTGCTTTCTCCAGGAAATGATAGATGCCATATTGCTGCTCCGGGGTTTGTGTCATCGGATAGATGGCACATGCCGAATTGGTCTCTACATATATTTGCGGAGTTTCATTCTTGAGTACTTCACAGAGTATCAGATGTTTTAAGACATCGGGTTGTTTTGCAAAATGAGTGTAAGTTGCCATATCGGTGTATTTAGAAATTAACCAATTCATGAATCGAAGTCGCACCAATAGCTTCGGAATTTGGCATGGTGCTTCCTTTCTTTAAATGTTCTTTGTGAATTACATAATTCTACAAATATAAACAGATAGATAATACGGGAAAACAAAAGGGGGCTTTTTATCTGAAATCATTGTGGACGAATTGTATTTTTAATTAGCTTTGTAGAAATAAAACAAAGAATTATGAAAATGAAAGTTCTGTTGTCTGTCATTGTATTTACGCTCTATACTGTTTCTTATGCGCAGAATATGAAAATGATTGATACTAGTATGCCGAAAAAAGATAAAAAGGATGCTGTAGTAATTGAATATGATTCATTAACTAATATACGCCCTTATAAAGATGCTTCATATTATAAACAATTTATTGGGCAAAGTATTTTGTTCTATCCTCGGAATCCAAATTCTTCGGAATCACTACCTAAGTATTATGCTAATTTTCTAACTTCTAATGAGCAGGTTGTTGCCATTGACACTATTTGGCGAAAAAAAAGATCCAACCCTAAACCTAAAGATTATAAATTAAATCAAATAACCTCCAAGAGATATAAACCTCAGTTGGTGAAGGATAATTATGTTACTTTATGTGCTTCTTTTCACGATATACTTGAACAAGGATATAGGATTTTTCCATTTGAAATATATAGAGCAACGAAATGTCCTATGGGAAAACGTGATGGCATTTTCACACCTTATAATGAGATAGAAGGCAAGACTTTTAAAATTTTAGATATAGAGCTGTCTGATGCCGAAGTTGAAGAAAATACAATTTTTGCACTACAGTCTGAAGAAGGTGATACTCTTTATTGGTATGCTAAACGTGGTGAGTATGATGGATTCAGTTATACTAGGCAACACTATCCTGTCATTGTATTAGGATTTATGGATAAAATGAAACAGTTGTATTTGAATAAAGACATATACATTAAAAATATTCATCCGATTAATAAATATAAATGTATGGAAATAGCCTATTCAGGCAGTGAAGATACTTATATGGTTCCTTCATTTGTTCTGAAGAATGATAGTGCCGATTTGATAATGCCATTATGTGAGAGTCCATCTCTTTTTTCATACGAAGTAAGCATATTTGATAATCAGAAAAGAATGACTCAGATGTATTTCTATAATTTGGATGTTGTCGAAGCGGAAGTTTATGAGGAAACAATGGAAAGAGAAAGACTTGCTAAAGAAGAATTATTGATGAAGGAAAAGTTAGCACAAGAAGAGGCAAAGAAGTTAGCTAGTATAAAAAGACAACAGAGAACTAAAGAATTATATAAGAAATACGGAAAAGCTACGGCGGACTTGATATTAAAAGGCCAAGTGTGCATTGGGATGACTAAGGCTATGGTTTTGGAATCATGGGGGCATCCTTCGGGTGGTATTAATAAAACTACCGGTGCATGGGGGATACATGAACAATGGGTATATGGAATGGGACAATACTTGTATTTTGAGAATGGAAAATTGACAACTATACAAAATTAGTCTGTCTTGTTTTGTATGAGCAGCCTTAATTTTAACAAGGGAGGCACTATGAAATATCAGTCTTTCTTAAACCACCTGTAAAACCATTTACCCACCTTCTCATAATGTCGGGTTTCGGTATCAGTGTATAGTTTAGAGAAGAACGATGTGTCTAATGGTTCTCCCGATTGGTTAGGATATAATACGATTAAGCTATTGTTGGAGAAGTATTTACTAAGCTGTCTCGGTAGTTTCTCAAAAGAACTGTCGTAAGAGAGAGTTCCCGGTCGTGCGCTGATAATAACTAATAAATGGTCGTAGCTTACCTGTCCTGTTAATACCAGCAAGTCATTCCAGTCTTCCAAAAGGGAGAAATCGGTCAGCGTTTGTTTATGTCGCTTCTTTATCCACGCTTGTAGGCGTATGGTCGTTTTTTCATTGGCAAAGAAATGTACCCGGCATCCGAGGGTACTTCCCATTCTACAGAAATGCTCCATCCAAAGAGGAAAACCGGATTCGTATTCGGCTTTAGGAGGGACGGCAATGACAATTCGTTTGATTGTATGGACTGGTATTAGAAATTTAGAGATAATTATCTCACAGTTTAATCCATTCAATAAGTGTTCGGCAAGTATTCCAAAGTATGAGTCTGTGATATTTTTCTTACGATGCAGACCGGTGATAATACTTGTAATCTCATTTTCCTTGACTGAATGTATAATGCCGGAAGCTATATTCAAATCATACCGTGTGACTTTCTTCAGTGGTACATTTGCTTCTGTTGCTGTCGTTTCCGCTTTTTCCAGGTAATATTTGCTTCGAAGTCGTAGATTATCGGAATTATTATTGTCGTTGATTACATTGAGGGCCAGTAGATTATCTTTCAATTTAGAATCACGTATGATTAGAGACAGATTCACCATGTCTTCGATAGTGTCCGGGTTGGCTATGGATACTAAAATCTTTTCTGTTTCTTTTGAAGATTCATTTTCCGATAGTGAGTCATCCATTGCCACCTTTCTGGCTGCCCGTTCGGTAATCAGTGAGCTTACTACGCAAGTGACCAGGATAAGCAAGACTGTGCCGTTCAGTACATCGTCATTCAGCAAGCGCTCGCCGGTGGGCAGAATAATGTTATATCCGACCAATACGGCTGCCAATGTGGCTGGCGCCCCTGGGGTACTTCAATT
>USSR01000835.1 GCA_900557355.1 uncultured Bacteroides sp. | reverse complement strand
CCGGACGCAACGAACATTCCGAAGGCGGTGAAAGCAGCTTCTCAGTCGGATGTGGTGGTAATGGTGTTAGGAGATTGTTCTACCAGTGAGGCTACCAATAATGTGCGTAAGACGTGTGGAGAAAATAACGATTGGGCAACTTTGATTTTACCGGGTAAACAACAAGAATTGTTGGAAGCTGTTTGTGCTACCGGCAAGCCGGTGGTCCTGATTCTTCAAGCAGGCCGTCCTTATGATCTTCTGAAAGCTTCGGAAATGTGCAAAGCTATTCTGGTAAACTGGCTGCCGGGACAAGAAGGTGGTCCGGCAACAGCAGATGTTTTGTTTGGCGATTATAATCCGGGCGGTCGTTTACCGATGACTTTTCCGCGTCATGTAGGACAACTTCCCCTATATTATAATTTTAAGACTTCAGGACGTCGTTATGAATATGTAGATATGGAGTTTTATCCTCTTTATCGTTTCGGGTATGGACTGAGCTATACTTCATTTGAATATTCGGACCTGAAGATACAGGAGAAGTCGAATGGAAATGTGATGGTACAGGCCACAGTGAAGAATGTAGGAGGTTGTGCTGGTGATGAAGTGGCACAGTTGTATATTACAGATATGTATGCTAGTGTGAAGACCCGTGTGATGGAACTGAAAGATTTTACCCGTATTCATTTACAACCGGGAGAATCGAAAAACGTTTCTTTTGAATTGACTCCATATGACATCTCACTGCTGAACGACCGTATGGACAGAGTAGTGGAGAAAGGAGAATTCAAAGTTATGGTAGGTGGAATGAGTCCCGATTATGTTGCGAAAGACAGGATCAAAGATAGTGTTGGTTACAGTGACAACAAGAAAGGTGTTACGGGAATGCTTGACTACACTCACGAATTTGGTGCAGACTTTACTCTTGCCGTATCTAAGGTAGAGGAAAATCTGACGAACAATCAGAAGACTGTATGGATAAGCGTAAAGAATGTCGGAACGTTGATGGATACAGGTAAGGTGGAAATGTTTGTGGACGGAAAGAAGGCTGGTGATGTCGTTCACTACGAACTGGCTCCTGGAGAAGAGAAGTTGATTCCTTTCAATTTGAACAAGGATAATGATAAATCGGTTGCTTTTACCACCAAATATAAGATGTTACCTATTTGAGAATGAGAGTATATTTATTTGTTTGTAAGTTGTGCAGCATATTATTCTGCTGCACTTCTTTATTTGCAGCAGAAAAGGACGAACGCGAAGTGTATATGCACTTTATTATGAACGGACAGAGTTTATCTACAGGACACCAGTCTTATCCGGTAATTTCTACAAAGAATTTGAAAGGAAATTATATGTTGGGCAATCAGGTCTGGATAAATTACGGCAATATGCTTGAAGAACGGTTTGAACCGTTGGTGGGTAATATTTCTGTAGCATTCCGAAATGAAAAGTTTTTCAAGAGTCGGTCGGCAGGTACTATTGCAGAGTGTCCTTTGTTGGGTGCTGTGAATCATATCCGGTTGAAACACCCTCGAATGGATAAGATTCTGGCTACCTCGGTAGGAGTTAGCGGAGCAAGCGTGGAGGAACTCTCCAAAGAGTCGGAAACCCGTACTTATTATAATGACTTCCGGACTTCATTGGAATTAGCCTCGAATGTAGCCGGCAGTATGAATGGGAAAATGTATTGTCCTGTTATCTTTTGGATGCAAGGTGAATTTAATTATGATCCGAATCCGGAAAAGGGATTGCGTGCCAATGTGCCGAATACTACGGATAAGCAGGAGTATAAGCGACTGCTTATACAATTGAAAGATAATATGCAGAATGATATTCTGAAACAATACGGTCAACAGGAGAAACCGGTATTTATCACTTACCAGACCGGCGCGCAATATATGCGTGATACGCTTGCTATTTCTATGGCACAACTTGAAGCGTCTAATGAGTATGCTGATATCATTTGTGCAGGCCCCATTTATCCGATGACAGACCGTGGCGGACATTTGGATGCTAATGGCTATCGCTGGTTTGGGGAAATGTTGGGAAAGGTCTACTATCAGACAAAGGTGCAGGGCAAGACCTTTAAACCTTTGCAACCTACCGAGATTATGAGAGAGAAGCTTCCCAATCAGGTGCGTATCAAATATCATGTACCGGTTCCGCCTTTGGTATTTGATGTTCATCTGTTGCCTAAAATCCGAGATTATGGTTTTGAAGTATATTTGGGCAGTTACCGCCAGGAGAATCGGCAGACTGTCACAAATGTTGAGATAGACGGGGAAGATGTCGTGCTGAGTTGCCAGCAACCGCTGCAGGGGGATGTCATTGTGGTGTATGCAGGCACAAACTCATTTATTGAGGAATATCAGGGAGGAAAAGACAGATTGCAGGGACATGGAAATTTGCGTGACAGTGATTCGTATAAGGCTTTTTTTAACTATCTAGATTTGGATGAGAAAAATAAGGACGGTTCTTTCATCTATCCGCGTGATGACTCTGAAACGACACTGCGACCGGAGTATGAACCAGAAGACAGGAGCGGGAAGGTGATATACGGAAAGAAATATCCGTTATATAACTTCAGTGTAGGATTTTTTTACAAGATTCCGACAGGTAAAGATAAAATAGGTATTTCCATGTAGGGAAGAATCATAGTTGTAAAACTGAAAATATGAAAGAAATACATAAGTTTGTATTGGCGGGCGTTCTGTGCGGAGCGTCTTGTCTTTTTACATATGCACAGGAATTGTACAAGAACGAGAATGCTCCTGTGCACGAACGGGTGGCAGATTTGCTTTCCCGGCTCACGGTGGAAGAAAAGATCAGTTTGCTGCGTGCTACTTCGCCTGGTATTCCTCGTTTGGGCATTGATAAATATTATCATGGAAATGAGGCGCTCCATGGAGTTGTCCGTCCGAGGCGCTTTACCGTTTTTCCGCAAGCTATTGGATTGGCGGCGACTTGGAATCCGGTGTTGCAGCAAAAAGTGGCTACTGTCATTTCTGATGAAGCGCGTGCCCGTT
>USSR01000834.1 GCA_900557355.1 uncultured Bacteroides sp. | reverse complement strand
CCAGAACCTGTTAGCAAATAAACAGAGCCGCGAAGAAGCTGTAAGCTCTTTCGGTTTCAATCCGGAGAAGAAAACAATATTGATACTGGGTGGTAGCTTGGGGGCACGTACCATCAATCAGACCCTCATTGCTGCACTGGATACGATAAAAGTAAACGGCGACATTCAGTTCATCTGGCAAACAGGAAAAATATATATCCAGCAAGTCAAAGATGCTATTACTACCGCAACGGGCGAAGCTATACGTAATCCACGGATTTCTGCCATCCCGAATCTGTATGTAACGGATTTCATCAAAGACATGGCAAGTGCATATGCAGCTGCCGACCTCGTCATTTCCCGTGCAGGTGCCGGTTCTATCTCTGAATTCTGCCTGCTGAACAAGCCGGTCATCCTGGTGCCTTCACCAAATGTGGCAGAAGACCATCAGACTAAAAATGCACTGGCACTGGTAGATAAGAAAGCTGCTATTTATGTGAAAGATGTAGATGCTATGAAGCATCTGATTCCTGTGGCTCTTGAAACTGTCACAGATGCCGAGAAGCTGAAAACATTGAGCGAGAACATCGCTAAATTGGCTTTGCCGGATTCGGCAACCATTATTGCAAAAGAAGTATTAAAACTGATAAATAACGATAAGTGATAAGTGTATTATGAATATAGAAAATATAAAATCCGTATATTTCGTTGGTGCCGGTGGCATCGGTATGAGCGCCCTGATACGCTACTTCTTATCAAAGGGAAAGCTCGTTGCCGGTTACGACCGTACCCCAAGCGAACTAACCGAACACCTGATTGCAGAAGGAGCACAGATACATTACGAAGAGAATGTGGATCTGATTCCTGAAGCCTGCAAGAATATGGAAAGCACTTTGGTAGTGTATACTCCAGCTGTTCCGCAAGAGCATGCCGAGTTAGTATATTTCCGTAACAATGGTTTCGAAATTCAAAAACGGGCACAGGTTTTAGGAACGATCACACATAATAGCAAAGGCTTGTGCGTAGCCGGTACACATGGTAAAACAACTACCAGTACAATGACAGCGCATCTGCTTTACCAATCACACGTAGGTTGCACTGCATTCCTCGGAGGCATCTCCAAGAATTATGATACTAACCTGTTATTATCACAGTCCAGCCCATACACTGTGATTGCGGCAGATGAATTTGACCGCTCATTCCACTGGTTATCACCTTACATGAGCGTAATAACTGCTACAGACCCCGACCATCTGGATATTTATGGCACAGAAGAAGCCTACCTGGAAAGTTTTCGTCATTATACGACGCTTATCCAGCCGGATGGTGCACTCATTATACACAAGGACATCGCTTTGAAACCTGATGTGCAGGCCGGTGTAAAAGTCTATAGTTACGCCCGTACCGAAGGAGATTTCCACGCAGAGAATATCCGTATCGGAAATGGTGAGATCTTTATCGATTTTATTGCACCCGACACGCGTATTAATGATATCCAACTGGGTGTTCCCGTCAGCATCAATATAGAGAATGGCGTAGCAGCCATGGCACTCGCCCACCTCAACGGTGTGACAGACGAAGAGATCAAGCAAGGTATGGCAAGTTTCCGTGGAGTAGACCGTCGTTTCGATTTCAAGGTCAAGAATGACAAAGTCGTATTCCTGAGCGACTATGCCCATCATCCTGCCGAAATAGCACAGAGTGTGAAATCCATTCGTGATCTGTATCAGGACAAGAAGATTACAGCTATCTTCCAACCACATCTCTATACCCGCACGCGCGATTTCTATAAGGAATTTGCCAACAGTTTGTCGTTACTTGACGAAGTCATTCTCGTAGATATCTACCCGGCACGTGAGCAACCAATTCCCGGTGTCACCAGCCAATTGATATACGATAACCTGCGACCGGGCATTGAGAAATGCATGTGTAAGAAAGAGGATATACTGGAACTCTTATCTCAAAAGCAGATTGAAGTTCTGATAACTTTAGGTGCCGGAGATATAGACAACTACGTCCCTGAAATCACAAAGCAATTGACAATTGATAATTAACAATTGACAATTGACAGTTAATAGTTGAATAATGATAATTAGATAGTTGATACATGTTTAAAAGAATTCTATTGTCTATCGTCCTACTGCTCGTCATCGCCTATCTGGTGGTAGCTCTCTCGGCTTTCAACCGGAAGCCTGCCGGACAGGTGTGCAATGACATGGAATTGGTTATCAAAGATACCGTCTATGCAGGTTTCATCACCAAAAAGGAAGTGGCTGACATATTGGAGAAGAAAGGGATTTATCCTGTTGGTAAACCAATGGATCGCATCCGTAGTAAAACGCTGGAACGGGAACTTGCCAAACATCCGCTTATCGATGAAGTGGAATGCTACAAGACTCCCAGTGGCAAACTTTGCGTAGAAGTCAGTCAACGTATCCCTATCCTGCGAGTGATGAGTGCGAACGGGGAGAACTACTATCTGGACAATAAAGGTACTGTGATGCCACCCGATGCAAAGTGCGTTGCACACCTTGCCATAGTGACCGGAAGAGTAGAAAAGTCGTTTGCCATGAGGGATTTATATAAGTTTGGTGTATTTTTGCAGAATAATAAGTTCTGGGAAGCACAGATTGAACAGATACATGTGCTGTCGGACAAAGACGTGGAACTGGTGCCTCGCGTAGGCGACCATATTATCTATCTTGGGAAGTTGGATGGTTTTGAGCGTAAACTCGAACGGATGAAAGCTTTTTATGAAAAAGGTTTAAATCAGGTAGGATGGAACAAATATTCCCGCATTAGCGTTGAATTTAGTAACCAGATTATCTGTACAAAGCGAGAGAACTAATGTACGATTTGACGATGTCGGACGTACGATTAATATCAGACGTCCCCATACATTGATTTACAGAGTAATCTTAATCGTAAATAGAAAATTGTAAAATAGGAATATATTTATGGCAACAACAGAATTTATCGCCGCTATCGAGTTGAGTTCTTCCAAGATTTCCGGTATCGCAGGAAAGAAG
>USSR01000833.1 GCA_900557355.1 uncultured Bacteroides sp. | reverse complement strand
GGGAGATTTGTGAAGAGTATGCCGGGAAGGATATGAGGATACGGGTGTTCCATCAACAGAACAGTGGCGTTAGCGCTGCGCGTAATATAGGATTGCAACATGCTAAGGGTACATATATTGTTTTTGTGGATTCAGATGATTGGGTTTCCACGGATTATTTGTTGCATTTATATAAGAGCCTGCCCGATACGGGTATTGGTTTGGTGATGGGAGGAGCTTTAAAATATTCAATTGATGGTAAGTTAATAGGAAAGATTGCACTTCCGGAAATATTAATAGGAAGTAATATAGGTGAAGGTTTCGCGGAGTATGGCCTTGACCGTTTTGGATTTTCTTGTTCAAAACTATATAGTGCGGAATTGATTCGTGAAAATAAATTATGTTTTGATTGTAATGTCCATTGCATGGAAGATTTGATTTTTATGATGGATTATATATTGCTTTCAGATTATATCCGTCTTTGCAATTTCATGGATTATAATTATAGGATAGCCTATTCTGCAGAAACTCTTTCTTCCCGTATGAATACATACAGCGATGAATACAATCTTTTTTCAGCTTATAGAGGCAGAATGGAAAGATTTGAGGATATTTATTATTTGTCGGATGAGCTTACCTACTATTTGAGGCACTCCGTAAGTTTGGTTTTTCAGCGTGTATTGCTATCCCTCCATGCTAATTGCTATCCATTTAGGCAACGGATATCTTGTTTGGAAGATTTATTGTCCAAGGAAAAGGAATGGATAGAAGAAAGATTCATGCCAGATTATAAAGCGGATTGCATAGCGAAATATCTTCTTTGTCACATGGGAGGCGGTTTCTTTGATTGCTGGATTTCTTTGTTACGTTTTCTCCGGTTCAAAAAAAGTTTCGGAGTACATTGACATAAATGGATAAAAACATGAAAGAAGTTTTGACTACATCTGTTACTATTCCTTTTGAGTATACTTACACTATCATTATACCTCATAAGAATATTCCGTTGTTGTTGCAACGTTGTTTGGACTCTGTTCCTTTGCGTAATGATGTCCAAATTATCGTGGTTGATGATGGCAGTTCCAGCAATGTGGTAGATTTTACTAACTTTCCGGGTACTGACCGTGAGAATGTAGAAATTATCTTTACCAAAGATGGAAAGGGAGCCGGATATGCTCGTAACTGTGGATTGCTTCAAGCAAAAGGAAAGTGGTTGCTGTTTGCTGATGCTGATGATTTCTTTCTTCCAGATTTTCTTAAAACATTGGATCGTTATTGTTCCACAGATTATGATTTAATAACTTTTCGGGCTACGAGCGTTGAATCAGATACATTAACTTCAGTACATTCGCGACAATCTGAATTTTTAGGTTTCGACGTAGCTGAAAATATTGATGTGGAGAAGTTAAAGTATAAGAATGATGTACCTTGGGCAAAAATGATTTCCGGAGCTTTGGTTCGGAAATATTCGCTTCAATTTGATGAAATACCGGCTGGCAATGACATAATGTTCTCTTTTTATTTGGATTATTATGCACAGCATGTAACTGTATGTTCAGATGCTATTTATTGTGCTACGATACGTAAGGACTCTTTACAATATGGCGTTGTGCTGGATAATTTGCTGGCAAGAGTTCGAGTGGTGTGCCGCTGCAATAGTTTTTTGAGAAGAATAGGACGTGAGGATAAACTCTTGAGCAGCTATTACCGTGTAATGCAATGTAGAAAGTATTTTGGAAAGCGAGGATATTACAAAGCTTTGTGGATTTTTGTATGTAATGAACACCGGAATATGGTGTATGCTACTTTTAGGGGAATTTTAATGAATAAGGTGAAAAATATTTGTGAAAAGTTAACATCATGGTAGAGTCTCGTCTTAAAAAAAGCTATTTGAATGCCCGGGTAAACGTGCTTTTCTATTTTATTACCCTATTCATTTCTTTTTTTTCCCGCAAGATATTCCTGGATATGTTGGGAGCGGATTTTGTAGGTCTTATGGGGACATTGCAAAATTTATTGGGCTTTTTGAATCTGGCCGAATTGGGAATTGGGGCATCTATTGGTTTTGTTCTTTACAAACCTCTATTTAATGGCGACAAGGACAAGATACGGGATATTATTTCTGTATTGGGGTATCTCTATCGCAATGTCGGACTGATAATTTTGGGGGTGGGGCTTATATTAGCCTGCTTCCTTCCCTTGATATTTGCAAATATCAGCATTGGTTTGGGCGTAGTCTATTTTGCATATTTTGCTTTTCTGTCTTCTGCCCTAATCAGTTATTTTATTAATTATCGACAAACCTTATTAGGAGCCGATCAGCGTAATTATGTTGTGACTGCCTATTTCCAGACTGTAAATATTGTAAAGATATTGGTGCAGATGATGCTTGTTTGCTATATAGGCAGTTTTTATCTATGGATTGCCATTGAGCTGCTTTTTGGTATTTTGTATTCATACATACTTAATTGGAAGATAAATAGGGTATATCCATGGTTGAAGTGTAGCATTGCTGAAGGTCGTCGAAAGTATCCTGAAAATAAGATAATCGTACGCAAGGCACGCCAGATGTTTGTACATCAATTGGCAGGGATGGGGCGTTCCCAGCTGCTTCCTTTTTTGGTTTACACGTTCACTTCCTTAAAATTGGTAGCCTATTATAGCAATTACATGTTGCTGTTGACCAAATTGAACCAGCTCGTCAATAATTTCTTAGGAAGTACGGGGGCTGGAGTGGGAAATTTGATTGCCGAAGGTGACTCAAAGCGTATACAACAAGTATTTTGGGAACTCAGCTCTTTACGCTTTATGGTAGCTTCTTTTTTAACATTTGCCCTCTACCATCTGATGGATTCCTTTATTGTTGTATGGTTAGGGACAGAGTATGTATTGCCTCATTCTGTATTGGTAGTGATTCTTGCCAATTTTTTCATCAGTCAGTTTCGCGGTACAAATGATCAGTTTATTTATGGCTATGGTCTTTTTCAAGATACTTGGGCGCCCATTGCTACACTTGGTATCACGATACTGGCAGCTTTGG
>USSR01000832.1 GCA_900557355.1 uncultured Bacteroides sp. | reverse complement strand
TTAGCGTGATAAGGTGAAGGTAGAAAAAGTATAATTTAAAATATGCATAAAAAGAGAAATCCGTGTTTGTGGACAGCACTATTTCAGGATTTAGCTTAGCTCCTTTTATTCTGATAAAATGATTTTAAATATCTTACACCCATCTTTTTCTTGTAGATATAGTAAATAGATGCCTTCGGGCAAATGCTTTATTGATATTTCCGGTTGTGATTCAGAACGTTGCATCAAGCATTTTCCTGCCAGATTGTATAACCGGAATCCATTATATTCTCCTGAAATGTAGATGGTTCCATCGGTAGTTTTGACAGAAATCTGATCCAATGATTTACTGTTAATATCCGATTCGCGCTTGGTGAGCTTCACTTGTGCGGAATTATAAATGATGCAGTTGGTGATATTGTCGCTATCATAGTTGCCAACGGAAGCTATAACGTGCATGTCATCACAACTCCATGTGCCGTCGATGGTTACTTGGTAATCTTTTGAGAAGTTGTCCGCATCTATAGCTTCCCCCCATGTATCTGTTAAGACTTGGCGGAGCGTATGCTGGTGGTAGAAACTGCCACCTGAACCGTCTTGTTTTGTTGTATGTATATTGTCTTCTGTCAGATAAATAAACAGCCGATTGTCGGTGCCGGATAAAGGTAAAAGTCGTTTCCCGTCTATATGTATAGTGGCTTCCCTACTTTCTTCGTTATATTCGGTAGTTAAATTAAGGCTGACGAAAGCTGGTAAATCCAGGAATTCGTTCAGTAGTTCCGTAGTTAAACTACCTGCACTAAATGAAGGGTTGGTAGCGCTTAATTGGGGAGCATATTGGTTGGGTTGTGTTCGGTCGATCATTAGAGTTGGCGCACTTCTGACGTCATAGAAACTTGCATACTCTGTACTTGCCGGGTGTGTATATGGATCATATCCATATCCGGCATGGTGACCCATCATGATGACACGATTGTTTCCATTGACGATACTCTTAATGTGTTCATGACCTTTGGGACAATTAGAACATAATTCTGTTGAATAAACTTCCATTAAAACATTTCGTTCGGTTAGGGATGCTACACATCCAATAGTATAAGGTTGTGAAATGTTGTCTGTCGGATCAATATCGACCTCACCGTTAAGGTCGCTGATGGAGACTTCCACGATGTATTCTCCTTCTTTTGGAAAAGTCAGATGGTCTGTTTTAAAATTGTATGAAGCTTCATACGGAATCGTTACATTCTCTATTTTCTCCGAAATCCACTCACCTCCATCTATCCGGTAATTTACTTTGAAATTATGAAGTGTTGCTGTCGCTACGTTAGTGAATGTTCCGGAAATCGTCGCGTTTTCACCTAACTTTACGAAAGCGGGGAGTTTGGTTTGCTGTAAGGTAATGTTGTACCGGGGTAACTGATCTCCTTTAACTATACCTTGTATAGCTAACTTGTGATCATGAATATCGGATGAAGGAATCCATGAGCCATCTTTATATACCCAGTCCATGGAGGTATCTTCTGTTGAGGTTAATTTACCTACAAGGTTATTACTTGATTTATATTCATATCCGATATAGATTCCTTCGTCAGTGTTTATTTTATATGGAGTATCCAGCTGAATACTATTCCAACCCGTCTTCTGTCTTGCGCTAACCGTCTGTTGATAGGTATATGGCTGATTTAAATCTTTCGTAACGAAGATATTCAGTTCTGTAAAGAATATATTCGGAGCCAGGGCGAATCTGATGGCGGTGATACTGTTGCCTTTATAAAGCTTCATCTTTGATGCGGGAATGTGGATGGCGGCAGCGCGTTTTAAACTCAGATCTTTATCCGGATTGCTCAACTTATCATATTTATCGTATGATTCATCAGAGTGACCTAGCCGGATGGAGTCTGCGAAGTTTTCATTGGCATATAAAGAAATCCCGGAGATAAATATTAGAAATAATATTGTAATCCGGATGAGTGCATGTCTTTTCATAATCTTTTATTTGCTTTTAAGTAAAGATGATATTCGCAAATATATAAGTTGGGAAAGACTTTTTTTATTTTTAAGGTTTGTAGTTTATCCTAAATCATGATTTAGTAAAAGAAAACCGATCAAACTGGTGTTTGCCCGCTAATTTATTTTCCCGTCCACCATGTGGATAGTCCTGTCTGTAAGAGCGGCCAGACCTTCATCGTGGGTGACGATAACAAAGGTTTGACCAAGTTTGTCGCGCAAATCAAAGAATAGTTGGTGAAGCTCTTCTTTATTGTGCGTGTCGAGGCTGCCGGATGGTTCATCGGCAAGAATGACGGCCGGATTGTTAATTAGCGCGCGAGCTACGGCGACGCGTTGTTTTTCTCCACCGGACAGTTCGTTGGGCTTGTGTTCGGAGCGATCGGAAAGACCCATGAAGTGCAGGATTTCTTTGGCTTGCTTCGTAGCTTTACTAACAGGAGTTCCGGCGATAAAAGCCGGGATCATAACGTTCTCCAATGCGGTAAATTCCGGCAGTAACTGATGAAACTGGAAGACGAACCCGATATGTTTGTTGCGGAAAGCGGAAAGTTCTTTCTCTTTCATGCGGCTTACTTCAACGGTGTTGAGGAAAATGCGCCCGGTGTCCGGCTGGTCCAGTGTGCCCATAATTTGCAGGAGTGTGGTTTTGCCGGCACCGCTCGGGCCTACGATACTGATAACTTCGCCTTTGTTTATTTCGAGGTCGATGCCTTTCAATACTTGCAGCTCGCCGAAACTTTTCGTGATTCCTTCTAGTTTTATCATTATTTTATAATTTTCTGATTACGTATTCCGCCAGATAGCACCCGAAGACGGCGGCTGTGGACTTCTTGTTCTGTTCATCTTCCGTGAGTAGAATGGCGTGGGGATTGGCTTGCTCGGTGCTGAATACGACGGGTAGCTTATGCCTCATACCCATTTTTTGCAGGCGTTTCCTGACGGCTTTGCTCAGTCCGCAATGGTAGGTTTCCCATAAGTCGGCAAAACGGATTTTCGTGATGTCCGTTTTTGCACCGGCGCCCATGCTGGAAATT
>USSR01000831.1 GCA_900557355.1 uncultured Bacteroides sp. | reverse complement strand
GAAAACAAGATACTTGACTTTGCCTTGTTTGTAGGCTTTTTCCCTCAGATAGCAAGTGGTCCTATTGGAAGAACTGGACAGCTTATGCCTCAGTTAAAAAAGAAAAAGCTATTGTTATATGATAATATAACTGCAGGTGTAAAGATGATGCTGTGGGGGTTCTTTATGAAACTGGTTGTTGGAGATAGAGCTGGTATCTATGCTGATACGGTCTTTGGAAGTTATACGCATCACAATGGTACATCGTTGTTACTGGCTACATTTATGTATACCATCCAAATTTATTGCGATTTTGCAGGTTATTCGCTTATTGCAATTGGTACGGCAAAAACTATGGGATATGATTTGATGGAGAATTTCCATCGACCATATTTTGCAACATCGGTGGCTGATTTTTGGAGGAGGTGGCATATTTCTTTATCAACATGGTTTCGTGATTATGTATATTTTCCTTGTGGCGGAAGTCGTTGTAGTACGTTATATACTTACCGCAACCTTATGATTACCTTCTTGGTAAGTGGTCTTTGGCATGGAGCTGCATACAATTTTATTTTATGGGGGGGCTATCACGGCATCAATCAGGTGATAGGAAAACTGTTAGTGCCTTTTAAAGGCAATTGTCGCAAATTGTTGCATATAGGTGATACAAGCCTTATTCGTAAGTCATGGAATATCGCTTTTACATTCTGCTTAATAGCTTACGGTTGGATGCTGTTTTATGCTCCAAATATGAAATTCATTGTGAATGTAACTAAAGGTTATTTTCATCTTGGAACTCCTTATATTCATCAGACTACAATTTTCTTCTTTACAATAGGTTTTGTATTGCTTCTCATAAAGGATTTCAAGGATGAGTTCTTTGCCGATAGAGTCATTAGATTCGAAGGCCGATTCCCAAGATTAGCTATTGTATGGCATTACTTGAAATTTGTCATCATTGCTATATTAATTGTATGGATTGGTATCCTTGGTGGTGGTCAGTTTATTTACTTTAAGTTCTGAGGAGGACAATAATGTGAAGCATATATATAAGATACTTATTGGTATTGTTACAACATGCGTGTTGTTCTTTGCTATAGACTGGCTTGTAGGAACCTGGAGTGAAATGATGTATTACAAGTCAAAGTATGGTATATTCCATAGACAAATATATTGTTTACAAGAATCAAAGGACGATATTATGATTCTTGGAAGTTCTCGTGCCGCGCATCATTACGTTCCTAAGATTTTTGAAGATTCGCTTCGAATGAGTTGTTATAATGCAGGCAGTGACGGAATGTGCATTTACTACCATTATGCAATACTTGCATCGCGTATTCATAGAAGAGTTCCGCCTAAGATGGTTATTCTTGAGGTTATGGGCACAGATGCAGAAGTTTCTAAAGGAGCAACGTTTTCATTAGATGCAGCGCTTGACCGCCTTGCTCCTCATTATGGTGAAGTGCCAGAGATTGATTCTCTTTTTGCGTTGAACGGCTGGATGGAAAGTCTGAAACTGTTGTTTAAAACATACCGATACAATTCTAAATTTGTTCAAATCATCAAGTGTAATTATGTTCCATGGCTTGAAGATAAAGGTTATGAAGCTTTAACAGGAACAATGGAGGTTGTCGATGGAAATGTAGCAGATGTGCTTGATGTTTCTGGCAATGCCAAGATAGAGTATAGAAAAGTAGAATATGTCCAGAAACTAATTGACCTCTGCAAAAATAATAAGATTAAATTGGTTATGTGTTTTTCTCCATATTATAATGCGTCAGAATCTGATGGTATGCTGGTAATTAAAAAGTTGGCTGAAAATAATAACGTACCATTCTTAGATTATGGAGAGAATCATCTTTTCCAAAAAACTGATTATTTTAGAGATGAAAGTCATCTTAATGATAATGGAGCCACTGCTTATACAAAAGAAATTGTTAAACAAATTCGTAAGAAATGTTACTATGCATTGGATGAAATCTTGGGATCAGCTTTTTGCTTATCGCAAAGACGGTGAATATACGATCGATAATCTTGCTGCCGAACGTGCGATACGTCCCTTGACCGTTCAGAGGAAAAATAGCCTGTTTTTCTGTAGTACGAAAGGTGCTTTACGATCGGCCGTTTATAATACCTTTATTGAAACCTGCAAGCAGGCAGGAATCAGTTTCCGATCTTTCTTCTCAAGTACATGACGGGAGATACGGAAGGGGCGAACGGATTATGAGAACCTGCTACCGATGACGATCAGTCTAACAAATTAGTGAAAACAAATTAAAACTTAATATCCAAGACAGGTGACGGGTCCCTCCGGGCACTCGCCTAGGAGGTGTATACTATGTTTTGGACACTTACCCTTCGTTATGAATCCAACAGCTATGTCCTTTACTGGAAGAAACTTGATCGTGAACGTTTTCTTTTTCCTGTTTTCAATCCTGAAAATGATCGTTATGAAATTAGTTGAGACAAGCTGGTTCTCTTGCTTGAAGGTACTGTTCGTAAGGAACTTCTTGTGGGGTAGTACAGGGTTACAGGAATTTGGAATATGTGGGTGTAACTATTTGTTTGTCAGTTGATCAAAGTGTTATACTATTTGTGTGTTTCAATTTTATTTAGTATCTTTTCATCAAAGCGGTTCGTTATGCAGTGAACGAATGGGAAGCGATATGCCGTTATGTGAATAATGGTCAGGCTGAGATTGATAATAACGCTGCTGAACGCCTGATGAAGCCGATTTGCTTAGGTCGGAAGAATTATTTGTTGTGTGGTTCGGAACAAGCAGCTAAAAACACGTCTTTGATTTATTCGATTATAGAAAGTTGTAAGATGAACGAGCTGTGTCCTGTTAAATATATTGCGGATGTTTTACGAATATTAATATCCGGTGAAACCGATTATGTGGCACTTCTGCCAATGAATATTGCAAAATAACTTAGTTATTAATCAAAAATATGACTCAATGTGGGCTATAATACCTTTGGCAGTAGTATAGCCATACAGTGAGTGCTTACTATTATTATGGATGATAAGCCTTTGATTACGGTAATAACAGTT
>USSR01000830.1 GCA_900557355.1 uncultured Bacteroides sp. | reverse complement strand
TAAAACAGTATAACACAAAATAAAAGTGACATGGTGAACTGATTGAAATGCTTCTGATTTTTGTAACTGATGATTTATTGATCGATAAGGAGATAAGATACGATGAGAACAATATTTGCAGAATATAATCCACAATGCAACAGTATTGATGTTTATACCAGTGCCGGCTATATGCTTCGCATTGACTGCTGGGAAGCTGAGAAGGACTTAAAAACCACGCCTGGATCAGACTGTGCATTAAATACACTTGCTATTGACGAACCACTGGAATATGCAAGATTATATCTTGATGGAAATTTACAGATGTGGGTTGATGCAGAAGATTCACTTGAACTTTAATATTTCCTGTTAAAAATTGAGTAGGAGGCAGTGACTAACCGCCGTCCTCTCAGTGGACAGCCCCCAATTGGTGAACTGTCCACTTTTTTTAATAATATTCTCGTTCTTCCCACCAGTCGTTCACTTAACATCGGATTCCAATATAAATCACATTCTCAGGCAGTAACAGTACAATAAGATTTATCGGATATTTCAACAAACGCTTATAACAATCCACTGTATATTTTTAAATCTTCATCTTTAAACACATTAAAGATTACCTTTTTTATTCTGCTGTCTTTGTTAAGATACTGCTTTACAGTGTTCGTTGCAATCTCGGCAGCTCGTTGCTGTGGAAAACGGAATACACCTGTAGACAAACAACAGAATGCAATAGATTCCACACCAGTATCAGCTGCAAGCTTTAGGCACTCTGTGTAGCAGTTTGCCAACAGGTCTTCATCTTCTTTTGTGACTTTCCATTGTATAATAGGTCCTACCGTATGAAGAATATATTTTGTCGGAAGATTGTATCCCGATGTTATCTTTGCTTTGCCGGTCTCTTCTTCATGCCCCTGCTTTGCCATAATTTCATGCATTTTCAGACGAAGTTCCATTCCAGCATAAGTATGAATAAAGTTATCAATACAGGCATGCATCGGTGAAAAACAACCAAGCATCTGTGAGTTACACGCATTCACGATCGCATCACATTTCAAAGTGGTAATATCCCCTTGCCAGATATATAATCTCGAATCGGATTTTACAGGTGCAAGCGTGTCAACATCTGTGATTCCACGCTCTATATTTCTTTCTGTAAGATACTCATCCTGTATTTTCAAAAAATCATTACTGATTGGTCTTGGCGGTCTGACATTCATAAGTGAGCGGAGCAGATTTTCCTGCCCCTGCTTATCCGTAGGAATGTTCTGTCTGCCAAACGGTATTTCTTCTTTTAAAAGATACTGAATCAGATATTCTCTTTGCTCATCCTGTGTCATAATACCAGCCCCCTTATATCAGTAATTGCCTTTGCCATATCACCGCCAATACCGATTGCACGTTCCCCGAAGCTTTCCGGAACTACCGCTTCATCCATATTCAGGCGTATCAAACTATAAGACGAGTTCTCCCTCACCATCTTTTCAAAAGGGAAACGTATAATAATCGGCGTATTAAATCCAACTCCAAGTTCCAAAAGAACAACCTTTTTATCTTTATGCTGTTCCAGAAACCCCGCATACCTGTCGGCTGCCTCATGCCACGCTTCATCTTCCACAAAATAATTATCACAACGGAGATTCATAGCCATATTGCCGCCACACACCGGACATTTTGGTACAAGTTCTGATGGAATCAGGCAGTCTCTTCTTGCTTTATCCATTTTACGAAACAGGTCTTTTGCATCGTAAGTCTTTGGATGACAGGCTTTCTGGCACTGGATTTTCCCATAATCTCCCTGTGTTGCAAATATTCTTTTTTCATCGAATCCCGCTTTATAAAACTGATGATCCACATTGGTTGTAAGTACAAAATATTCTTTGTTCTTTACAATATCATAAAGCTCTGTATAAAGCGGCAATGCCGGAGGATCAAAGCGGTTCATCAATGCATGTTTTGACCAGTATCCCCACTTTGCCTCCTCAGACGGATATGGATAAAATCCGGCTGCATACATATCTGTCATGTAGTACTCACCGTATTTTTTTATAAATTCTGCAAAATTGTCTGTAAACCTTTTACCACCATATTGGATTCCCGCAGCTGTCGATGCCCCGGCTCCTGCCCCGATTATAACACAGTCTGTATTTCTTATATTCTTTGCTGCCCTGTCAATCTGGTCTTCATATGCATCCTTTTGGAATACATAATCCCTTGCCGGAGTACTACATAAAAAGTTTCTCCAGTCAGCATGCCCTTTTCTGATTTTCTTAAAAATCATAATGAACCTCTTTTCTCAATACACTGCTTCGGACAAATTTCTGCACATCTTCCGCAATGCAGACAATGATTCTGGTTGATAGTAACCGGAACTGAAGATATATCAATGCATTTTTGCGGACATACAGAGTAACACAGTTTGCATCCAATACATTCTTTTCCAATAAAATACCCTGTCTGAACTGCCTCGGTTTTTCCAATTGTTATAGTATCCCTCACAATATTTGATGGATTGCTGATATCAAAATACTCTCCCTGTGCCTCATACAGCCGAAACACTTCGATTGCATCTTTCGTATCTCCCGGATAGATTTTCTTCATATATGGATTTTTTTCAAACATAATATTAAGATTCTTTTTTCCGATGTTCTTTATTTTTCCACGCAGAGACACCGCAATTTTGTCTTTTGTTGCGGATATTGCCACATACTGCTGCTCCATTAACTGGTCATAAAATGTTTTTCCCGTTGCTGTAAGGAAATACACACCTTCTTCATCATAGTACATCATATCTATGATTCTTGTCTGAGGATGTCCATCTGAACCTATCGTTGCAACTGTTGTTGAATGAATTTCATCCACCAGAAGTTCAAGATAATCCATTTTTGTCATTTCCAAATCTCTCCTTTCAGTATCGGTGTAAGTTTTTTATATATCATCATGGTAATTGCTCCAATTACCAAGCCTTTTAAGATATTAAACGGCAATGCATTGAATAGCACAACGTCCAGCTTTGTCTTAATAAATGGCAGAAATTCGCCAAATGATGCAATCAGCTGATCCGG
>USSR01000829.1 GCA_900557355.1 uncultured Bacteroides sp. | reverse complement strand
GACTGGAGTGTAGAACCTTTATCTCTCCAAAGAGAAAATATCACCATTGGTCCTTTCTCACGTATGAGTGAGGGATTCATTGACACCGGACACATGGTGGGTGGAGAAGGCTGGTATAGGAAAGAGTTCACAATTTCAAATGATGATGCGGACAAATGCATCTCTTTGTATTTTGAAGGTGTATACAATCAGTCAGAAGTATGGATAAACGGAAAGAAAGCCCACTTCAACCCTTATGGTTATACTTCATACCGGACAGATATCACATCCTATTGCAATGCTCCGGGTGTACCGAATATAATAGCCGTAAAGGTAGTGAATAGCGGAAGGAATAGTCGCTGGTATTCCGGTTCGGGTATCTTCCGCCATGTATGGCTGATAAAAACAGAAAAACTCCACCTGGATAAATGGGACACTTTCGTCACAACTTCCGGACTCCGAAGAAAGGGGAAAGAGGCAGAGATTAGGCTTTCTACAATAATACACCGTATAGGTTTACAAAACCAAACAGGAGAAATAGGTATTAAAATATATTCACCATCCGGCAGCAAAGTATTCTCTACATCTCAGGAGGTGAGGCTCGCGGATAAAACACCTGTAACCACATCGTTCCCCGTCCAAACACCTGAACTATGGTCGGTAGACGCACCTGTGCTTTATCGGGCAGAAGTCTCCGTTTCTTCCGGCGGACGAGAATATGACAGGATTTCCATTCCATTCGGCATTCGCACAATCGCATTCTCTGCAGAAAAAGGATTCCAGTTAAACGGTAAGTCTTTGAAATTAAAAGGAGGATGTCTGCACCATGACAACGGTTTGCTGGGTGCGGTAGCGATAGACAGAGCCGAAGAAAGGAAAGTAGAACTCCTGAAAGCCAACGGATATAATGCCGTGAGATGTTCCCATAACCTGACATCTGAATATTTCCTCGATGCATGCGACCGCTTAGGTATGTTAGTCATTCACGAAACATTCGACCAGTGGCAAAAGCCAAAACGTGACAATGATTACCATCAGTTCTTTGATGAATGGGGTGTGAAGGACTTAACCGCAGGTGTACGCCGTGACCGGAATCACCCGTCGATAATCATGTGGAGTATCGGAAACGAAATACAAGAACGGGCGGATGCCAAAGGTGAAGAAATAGCCGAAAAACTGGTAAGCGCTATCAAGCAGTATGATGACAGCCGTTTTACCACAGCAGGCGTCAACTGGTTCTGGGATAATCCACACTATCAATGGGAAACAGACTCGGAAAGAGCTTTCCGAAACATTGATATAGCAGGTTACAACTATGCATGGGACAAATATGAAAACGACCATGCCACACATCCGAAACGCATCATGTATGGAAGTGAATCTTATCCGAAAGATGCCGCCATCAACTGGAATCTTGTGGAAAAGCATTCTTACATCATTGGCGATTTTGTATGGGCTGCCATGGATTATTTGGGCGAAGCAGCACTGGGACGTACTTTCGTTCTATCTCCCGGCGAACCCAGTCATCAAAACTGGCCCTGGTATAACTCCTGGTGCGGAGATATTGATCTTTGCGGAGATAAAAAACCGCAATCCTATTATCGCGACATCGTATGGAGAGAACGTGCAATCTCAATGGCGGTACGCCCTGCCGTCACTCCGGGCAAATACATCATGATGAGCGACTGGGGGTGGTCTCTTGAACAGTTGACTTGGAACTGGAGGGGCATGGAGGGTAAACCGATGACGGTCAATATATACAGCCGTTCGCCCAAAGTAAAGTTATATCTGAACGATAAACTCGTCGGAGAGAAAGAGACAGGTAGGGAGAATTATATAGCAACCTTCGAAGTGCCCTATGAACCGGGCATACTGAAAGCTGTAAATGCCCAAAGTAAGGAGGAATTCATTCTGAAAACTACCGGAAAGCCATCCGCCATCCGCCTGACTGCCGACAGAGATAAAATAAAGGCATCCCGGAATGACCTGTCTTATGTGAAAATAGAGTTGATAGACAAAGACGGTAACGTGGTTCCCGACACATCTCTGCCCGTAAGCATCCAATGCTCCGGAAACGGGCATATCATCGCAGCCGGTAATGCCGCTTATGATGATATGAAAAGTTTCCGTTCACTTACTCCCAATACATTCAGGGGAAAGGCTATGGCTATCGTTCAACCCGACGAAGCAAAAGGAACAATACAACTCACTGTATCGGCGGAAGGTCTGAAGGATGTTTCCATTCTGATCAAGGTTGAATGATATTCGCAAGAGAGTGATTAGTGATTAACGGTTAATTACTAATCACCCCTTCAACCGTATCACGAACCTGCTCCCCTTTCCCAATTCACTTTCCACCGTCAGCGTGCCGCCATGAGCCTCCACAAAGTCCTTTGAGATGGACAAGCCCAGGCCACTGCCTTGCACCTTCGTACCCGGCACACGGAAATAGCGGTCGAAAATACTTTGATGATAACGCGGGTCGATGCCCTTGCCAAAGTCCTGCACGTACATCTCAATAGTTCCGTCTTCATGCTTGGCACCAATCACCACACGCCCGTTTTCTTTGGAGTAGCGGATAGCGTTGCTCAGAAGATTCGTCAGTACCCAAGCTATCTTTTCACTATCCACAAACAGTTTCGGCATCTTCTCGTCGGGATATTCCACTTCTATCTGAATACCAAATTTATCAGCCTGCACCTGATTGGCCTTAATGGCATACTCAATAAGCTCGATAGGCTTCGTTATCTTCGGCATCATCTGGAGCTTGCCGGCTTCTACTTGTGTCATATTCAGGAGTTCACCGGTGATACCCAGCAGGCGGTCGGCATTCTCTTTAATGCTTTTCGATAATTGTTCCTGCTCATCATTCAAAGCTCCTACCCGCTTGTCTTCCAACAACTGCAAACTCATAAGAATAGCTGATATAGGCGTTTTCAGTTCATGGGAGATGGTGGAGATAAAGGTTGTTTTGGCAGAATCCAACTCTTTAAATTCGGTGATATTCTTCAGCAGGATCACATCACCCAGATTCTGCGGTTCATCCGTATCGGCATCCGTATTCATAAT
>USSR01000828.1 GCA_900557355.1 uncultured Bacteroides sp. | reverse complement strand
CTTGCCGGCAGCATACGAAAACATAGATGCTTCATCATAATCACCGTATGCATGCAGCGAATCCACCTGATAGTGGTTCCACATTTCTGTATAAATTTCATTCTTCTGCGCGAAAAACGGTTGGAAATCAACCAATATAACGATCGGATTGCCCGGAATGTTCCAGCGCCCTATGCGGACGGAAAGGTTATCTTCTGTAAATGCATGCTTTTTCCATGCTGCACAAAGGTTATCGGACTCGATAAACAAAGGGTTCTCTTTCCCCTGCCAAAAATCAGGTCCTATGAAAAACAATCTATCATGAAATCTTGCCTGCAAGGTATTTGCTCGCGTGGACAAAACCGTATAGATACCTCCAACCTTGTTACATACTTCCCAGCTTGACTCGAAGATGTAGTCGGGGGTTAACAGCTCTTTAGTCATATTACTTTTAATCTCTATTACTTAATACCGGCTGCAAAATTACACATTATTCTTTGAAAAATAGCCTATTAATCGAAAAAACTAATGAAATATGCATAAACAATCGTTTGCGAAAAATAGTTAGATGGACTGACTATCGTTTCAAATGCCACACTTGAATAAGGTAAATGCCACACTTCGCGACATACAAAGTGTGGCATTTCACTTGCCGAGGTGTGGCATTTACCTTATTCAAGTGTGGCATCCGGAAACAATTAACCCGGAGTTGACATCAAAAAGGCAACCCCGGGTCAGCAAATTATTCAGAAATAGATTCTTATGCAACCAATGCGCTACCGATCAAGAATGTTGCAGCCAGAGCAACAATAGCGTAAAGTTCCGGGAATACAGCGAGGATCAGCGTGTTGCTGAATACATCGTGACCTTGTCCGATAGCTGCAATACCATTCGCACAAACCTGTCCCTGGCGGATGGCTGAGAATAAAGCAACCAATCCCAACGCGATACCTGCACCAAGGATAGCGGCAGCCTGGATACCTGTCATTTCAGGAGTGAGGATACCGAAAATAGTCTGGAACATAAAGTAACCGGCAAAACCATACAAACCCTGTGTACCGGGAAGGGCGGTCAATACGAGGAAGTTACCGAATGCACCGTCGTTCTTCTTTAAAGCGCCGATAGCTGCGTTACCGGCAATCGTCACTCCATAGGCACTACCGATGCCAGACAAACCAATCATTACTGCGATGCCGATGTAGGCAATCAATAAATTCATTTCCATAATCTTACGTTTTTATTGTTTTAATTTTTAATTCTATAATTGTTATTTTTTGAATGGCTTATATTCTTTTCCGCCACCTTCGTAACCGGAATTCTTGAAAAACTCCACAAAGGTCAGACGCATAGGATGAACCATCGCACCCAGTACATTCATAAACATATTGATCGCATGTCCGATAACGAATATCAGCACCATCACAATCGGTCCGGCAATCACATTGTCGGGGCTCATACCCACAGCCAGACTGTTGAATACTCCTGCAAGGATACCTCCCGACAGACCGAGGGCAAACAAACGAACGTATGAAAGCACGTCGCCAAGTAAGCCTGTAGCCATATTGTAAGAATCCCACAATCCCAGTCCGATGTTCAGGAACACGTTCTTACCGGGACTATTGAAGAGGAATATCATGGCAGCGGCCACACCGAGGATACACAGATGTACCGTTCCGCCCAACGGCATGATTTCGGGCAACAAGGCTCCTACTCCGCAGGATACCAACAATATAATCCAACCGATCGTAGCCACGGCATACTTGAAGCCGAACTGTATCGCCTGATTCACAGCTTTCAGTATCATACCGAAGAGAATCTGTATCACACCCAGTATCAATGAGAGCTGGAACATGGCATTGTTGTCCATGAACAAATGCTCCTTCATATACTGTAGGAAAGGTATATTGATGTCATAAAGACTTACCCCGAAGAACGTACCTGTCAGCATTCCACAGAAGAATGTAGAGGCAGCCAATATCTGCACCAATGAAAGAATCGGCTTCATCGTAGCACTGATGTTCTTGGCAAACATACGATACAGCGTGGCAGCAAGGAACAGGAACAATCCGTAGCCGGAGTCACCCAGACACAGTCCGAAGAACACCATAAAGAACGGTGCAAAAAACGGTGTCAAATCCAACTCACTGTATTTCGGAAGCATATAGAGCCTGCATATCGGTTCAAACCATGCAAAGAAACCTTTGTTGTTCAACTGAATAGGCACATTATCTTCCGGTGTCGGATTCGTTATTTCATAATAAATATGCTGTTCATCCAGCCATGCAGCGATTTCCTTTTCTTTGGAAGCCGGTGCCCAACCTTGCAGTAACATCAATTTCTCTCCTGCCGTAGCCTCCGTATTCAGCATTACTTTGGAGAACTCTATTTCAGTGTTCACCTCTTTCAGTGCAGCCTGCAATGAAGGTTGTTCTTTTCCGGCAAGTACCGTCAACTTCTGGTCATTGTCTGCCAAAGCCTGTTCAGTCTCCTGACAAAGTATCTGCATACGGGTCAACGAGTAAGAAGGCAACTTTATCTGTTCTGCATCCAGGTCCACTTCCACCGCATTTTTAGTTACAGTAATGAAATAGATACGCGAGGATACACGATTGATAATCATCGCATTATAAGAATCTTCCCAAGTCTCGTCATAGCTACCCTCCGAACAACAGTAGAAGTTCAGCGTGAAACCGGCATCGTGTAGTTTACTAAGGCTTTCGGGCTCAAAATCACCCCAGGGTTCCAGGGCAGCTCTCTCCTTCTGATAGTTTTGCAGCTGTTGTTGCAGCTTCGCCTTTTCACTTTGCAGCACATCTACTTCGTCCAGAACTTCCAGTCCACGGGCAGCAGAAGCGGGTGTAGGCTCCTTCGCTTCGCTCAAGCCATGCAGCATTTTCAGTGTCGCTTGCAGACGTGAGGAAAGCCGGATGCTATCCTGTAATTCTGCGTTATCAGCTACGCCCTGCTGCTTTTCGGCTACGTGCACTACTCCAAGTTCGCGCACTCCGTTCAGAAATGCTTCGTACTCCTTATGATATACAAGGAACGTGAGCTTCTTCATTTTTGTAATCATTG
>USSR01000827.1 GCA_900557355.1 uncultured Bacteroides sp. | reverse complement strand
AAACCGGTCCAGTCTTTCCGCTCCAGATTGGGCCGTAACCCAGCAAGTTTAATGAACCTCGCAAATGCCTCCAGTTGCTTATCTTCTCCGGTACACATATCTTTCACCATTTCATTTACACAGCCATACCCGCACATCACATAGTTAAAGCCCATCACCTGAAACATTCCCCATGGAGTTCACGCCAAAAGATGTGTCCTTCGAATAAGATCATCGGTCACCCCAGAGCCACAAAGCCCCCACGACCACCGGTTTCAACTGTCTGTACGGCTTTTATCACTGCCACTTCAACGCCAAGCCAATCTGCCACACGTTGAAAATCATTCTCTGTTAAGTTTTCCATGAGTAATTAATTTGATTTATGTAAATAGAAGAATCTCTTCATAAATAGGAAGTATAATAGCCCCAACACCAAGATGCTCCCTAATAAATACCCATATCCATACTCACGTAACAGCAAATATCCTACTAGAACTACGGTTTGCACCGACATATAGGTCAATGCCACTGCCACGTGTGGTATCTTCAGCTCATTGGCCATGATCTGATACAAATGTTTCCTGTGAGGCAAACCAATATTTTCATGTAGCAACAATCGGTGTACGATCGTCAACACACTATCCACTCCGTACACAACAAGCAATACAAGCCAGCTGAAATCTTTAGTTTGAAGAATCAAACTCCCAATCAGGAACAGGACTACAAAAGCTATACTGACCGAACCCACATCACCGGCAAAGCATTTCGCTCTCTTACGGAAATTAAAGAAGTCAAACACCAACACAGAACAAATCATCGTATAAATAAAATCCTGTTCTGTGAAGGAGATCACTTCTGCATTCACATATGCCAAAGAAACCAAGATAACCAGCGAATACCCGCCCGTAATCCCATTGATGCCATCCATGAAGTTGTACGCATTGATAATCCCCGTGCAGATAATCAGCGCCACCACAATCGTCCACCAAGGTAGCGAGAATAGCCCCCACTGATAAAACATCAATGCCATAGCCGTGAAGTGAAACACCAACCGCAACCGTTGCGACGTCGACCGGATATCATCTACAAAGCTGATCACCGTTATCAGTGTCAGTGCTATCATAAACCAGAGATATGCCCATTCGCTTGTCAGGAAGAAGGCCAATGCTCCGAAGTAGAAAATAATCCCCCCACCCCGCAAGGTGATTCGTGTATGGCTACTACGTTGATTAGGCTTGTCAATGATGTTACATTTATCAGCCACTCTAAAATAAAAAAGTTCTGCAACGAATAGCAGAACTAAGATTATCAGATAGTACATAAATTATCTATTTCTATAAATCCAGTAAAACCATAATTGAATAACTGCAAAAGCTCCAATAATAATTCCTGCCGTAGCACCAATTATCGCAAAAACAGTCATTTATTTTATTCTAAAGTTTTCCAATACACTCATTGGTTTCCAGCCTAATTCCTTTATCGCTTTTTCATTGCTGAAAGTCAATGACTCAGTGATCTTCCGTAATTTGAGAGTATTTATCGGAGCTTTTTCGCCTAAAGCATCCCCTACTTTAGCCAAGCATTTGGCGAACCAATAAGGGACAGACAACGGTAAGCGCTTATTCAACTGTTTACAAATTAACCGTTCCAACTCTCTAAAATTAGGCTGATAAGTATCACAAACATTATAAATACCTCCTTTCTCGATCAGTAAAGGAACTAAGTTTGCAATATCCTGCACCATCAATACACTCTTACGGGCTCTTCCTACCCCAATACTCAAGTATCTACCAGTTTTTAGCCCTTTAATCATTGCTCCCAAATTTCCTGGAGGATTGGGTCCTGCTATTAACGAAGGACGAATTATACTTAACACCACGTTGTGCGAAGCACACCACTCTTCCAAATATTTTTCAGCCTCTATTTTACTTAAAGCATACGAAGTAGTACCATTTAAAGGATGTTCTTCGGTGATATTATCACCAAAGTCACAACCATATACAGCAACAGTACTTATAAAGATAAAAGCCTTGGGAATACCACTATTCTCTAATGCAGCACATAAATTCTTCGTTCCCTGCAAGTTTACATCAAAGAACAGTTTTTTCTCTTCTGCAGTTTTAGGAATAGAATGTGCTTTTCCGGCAGCATGCAATACTACATCAAATTGCTCATTCAGCACTGGAACATCTTGTGCGATATTTACTCTACAATTATCCTGAGAAGTTAAGCCAACAGTAATAATACAATATTTTTGCTCTAACAAACGGAAGATGTTATTGCCTAGAAATCCAGAAGCGCCATTCATAAATAATCAACAAAACAACTGATAGTATTTATCTAAAATAAACTCTTTGGCAAACAGTGTATCAGCCATACATCTGGCATTGTTCTTTATAGAAGACAATGCATCTCTATGTTCATAAATTGATTCTAAAGCTTCCTTAAGAACTTTGGGATTACCAGGCTCAACAACCCAACCTAATTGGTATTCTCCCACACATAATGCAATTTCAGAGTTTGAATCTCCAATCATTAGAATAGGCTTTCCTGCTGCCATTATATTATATGATTTAGAAGGTACACCCAGCCCGTACATTCCATCAGCAAGAGTTACAATACCAATATCACATGCATTTAAGAAATCATTCTGCAATGAACGATCCATAAATCCAATCAATGAAATATTTGGTCTGTTTTTTGCAAAATCAGCAATTGTATTATACTTAGCCCCTCCTCCGATAAAAAGAAAATGTATATTAGGATTATCAAGCAAGGCTATAGCCTCCAACAAATTTTCAATTCCTTGAGCATGACCTAAATTCCCGGCAAACTCAAAAACAAATTTACCCTCCAGGTTCAACTGCTTAACCAAATTCGTTTCTTGTTTATCCAAAGAGTGCACTATTTGATTTTCAGCCCAGATGGGAATCAAAGTAACCCGTTCGGTAGTTCCTATTTTTGTAGCCAGAACATCACTCATGTCACGCCCTATAGAAATACACAAACGAGCTTTTGCATAAGCTTTATCAAAAATGATTTTCAGACACTTATATAAAATTGAATTTGCTGATATCTTAT
>USSR01000826.1 GCA_900557355.1 uncultured Bacteroides sp. | reverse complement strand
TTACTCAGAACTCTATCAAACTGAGCTGGAGCTCTGAAGAGGTAGACGAGAAACTGAAGAGCATCATGAAGAACATTCACGAAGCCTGCGTACAGTATGGTACGGAAGCTGACGGTTATGTGAACTACGTGAAAGGTGCTAACGTTGCCGGATTCATGAAGGTGGCAAAAGCTATGATGGCACAAGGTATCGTGTAAGAAAGCTATAGTTGTTATATATTGGGAATCCCCTTTGCACTCGGTGTGAAGGGGATTCTCTTTATAACTCATCGTTATTTTCTTCATCAGCTTAGACTTCATCCTTAAATCCGTTTTTTTACTGCTTCAATGTCGCAATCAATACTATCGGATTACTTTCCTCGCCAACATTTTCCAGAGCCTCAACAAGTTCTTTTTTTTTAGCTTCATCCTTTACCTTGGTGGCTTTTATCCGATCTATATCAATCCAGTTATCTTCACTAAAAGGTTCCAGCACATCTATCCAATACTTACCGGCAGAACGATAATCAACTGTAAATTCACCTCCCAACAAGTCATTATCCAAAACAAAAGGACGTTCTATACGCCGTAAAGGTATGTTGAACCAGGGCACTTGGCGTTCTTTAATTTCGCCTTGCCGCTTTTGCTCCCTCACAGTTCCATCTTGTTTGTTGTAACAATAAGTCAGTACCTTATCCCCTTTGCTCCCCACCAAATAGACATAATCTTTGCTTGGATAATAAGAGCTGATAGAGAAGTAATCGAAAGCTTTTCTTTCTCTAAACCATAAATGAGTCTGCTCGTAATCTCCTTTTTCTTCTTTTGTAAAGATGGAATATTGAGGGCTCAAACTTTCATGAGCAATGTCATATCGATAGATAGTATCAGTATCAGGATATTTAAGGGTTAATTGGTTACCATAAGTATCTATATTAGTCAGATTCTCTTTCCAATAATTAGCAAAATTATTCATCTGAGCGCAATTCTTAATGATACCTTCTTCTCTACCTATATGAGCCGGATTCTTAAACATCTTTTTTAAATGAAAGCAACTGTCTACCAGTGCAAAAGACCACAAAGAGTCTATGGGTACCGGTCTGTACAGTGCTATATTTTGTGCAATGAAAAAGTTGTTTTCGAACAGTGCATGTTGCATATAAGCTGCTGCAAATTTATTATAGTGATTATACCCTATAACGTTTCTCTTAAAGTTCCCTTCAAAATCATACACCAAAACGCCTCCACCTACAATATAGACTTCTTTATGATTTTCGTCAATGAAGAATTCACCCAGAGTGACGTACTCACCAGGTCCTTGTCCTATATTGCCTACCATGTTTAAGAACTTTCCCGAACGGGAAAAACGTAGAATACGATTATCTTTATAATGCGCTATCCAAATATCATGATCTGTTACTTGCATTAGATGAATGCCTGCTGTCAGCGCCTCATTAGTTGCCTCCAAACACACAAACTCTACTTTAGCAACGGCATCGCTCAACGGCAGTGAAGAAGCATCCGATACATTTTCGGACAAATTTATCACAGCAACACCATTGGCTTCGATAGTCGAAGCTTGTTGTTTATTACCGGATGTACAACTTATTAGCACACAGACTAATAACAAAGGAATGTATTTCATAATATTCAGATATTAATTGGTCCTTTACATGATGTACTTCAGTTTATTATCATCTATAGAATGCTCCATTTGCATATTCTTTCAAACTCCTTTCTACAAAGGAACAAATTAATAGGAGAATTTACAAACATATAAAGCATATTTTAGCCTGCCTTTTGCATGCCTTTCCAAAGATAATCCCTACTTTTGCAATAATGGCTTTATCCTTCAATATATTATGCCAGTAACAGAAGAAGAATTAAAAACGATATTTGCATCCTCATGCATCTCAGGCTAACTCCCGTCACTGCCATAAAACTAATATCAAACCTACTAAGAACTAATCCCCGCACCGCAAGAAACTAATATTTTTCATACTAAAAACTATTCATACATCAACTGTTGTAAGAAAACTCTATAATTATTGTAAGTAAATAATATAACTATTGTAAGAAACTACTATATTTGTAGTATGAATATTTTTTAGTATGAAAAATATTAGTTCGTAGCACATCCGACATTAGTTTCTTGCAGTCTGGTGCCAGTTTGTTTCTACGGAAGTATAAACCTCTTAAAACAATGTATATATGAGTACTTATTATGACCTCTACGAAACACCGGATCCCAGTGGCGAAGGAAAGAAAAAACCGTTGCACGCACGTGTGCGCTCTAAAGGCACCATTACGGCAAAAGAATTTCAGGAACGAATGGTGAAAGAGCAGCACATGCCGCACGCCATGATAGTGGGCATCATGCAAGCCATCAGCAATGCACTGGGCGACTGGCTTGCCGACGGCTACAATGTGGAGTTGGACGAACTGGGTTACTTCAGCACTACGCTGAAATGCACGCGGACCGCCATGAACAAGAAAGATATTCGTGCCGAGTCCGTACGGTTTGAAACCGTGAAGTTCCGCCCAAGCAAAGCCTTCAAAAAGTACGTTAGGTATCAAATGGAACTGGAACGAATAGACAAAAAGGCTTCGGCAAAAAAAACGGCAGTAGCCCCGGAAAAAAGAAAAGAGATGATGCTGAAATTCCTGGAAGCAAATGTCTGCATCACACGCGCCGAATACTCCCGCCTGACGAATGTGACGGACAGGCGTGCCAGTTGTGACTTACAAGAATATCTGGCAGAAGGCATTATCCGCAAACGGGGTGGGGGACGTTCAGTAGTTTATATAAAGAGGAATCAAGAATAAGCCATACTCCTTTCAGCGGGAAAACGCAGAAAGCAATGCCTCGTAAACCGCAGGATGGAGGAAGTAACGAACATCTTTCCCTTCCTCCATCGCTTGGCGGATAAAGGTAGAGCTGATTTCGAAAGTAGGCGAAGAAACTACTTTTACATTCTCCGGAAGGGAATCGGAAGAAATCGGATAACCGGGACGAGGGTACACAAGAATATGGTTTTCAACGAGAATACGCCCCGACTGATACCAGCGGGGAAAAAGCGCCCAGTTATCCCG
>USSR01000825.1 GCA_900557355.1 uncultured Bacteroides sp. | reverse complement strand
GGGATCATTAGCCTTTTTATTTTAATACACTATATAGAATCGCGGAGACGCTTACTATCTTACACACATCTGCAACCGTATCTTGCACTGCATAAAACAATTGTATATCAGCTAATTGAATCCGATTAGTGTAAGGTGCAAGATGTTTTTGCATTTTCAAACTTTATAGAGTCGATTAAGTTTTAATTATTTATTTGTCAGTTCACTATTCAGTAATTATAATTCAATCGCAGCCTTTAAAGGTAATTGATTGGAAGCCGGACCGACAAGAATCTCAAATACCCCCTTTTCTACTACAAAGCGGTGTTGATTCATATCGTAATAAGAAAATGCGTCTTCATTCAATACAATAGAAAGGCGTTGTGTCTCTCCTTTCTTCAAGAACACCTTATCATAGCCTTTCAGTTCTTTCAAAGGACGGGGAACGGAAGATTCTACATCATGCACATATACCTGGGCTATTTCCGAAGCATCCATTTTTCCTGTATTCTTTATATCAAAGCTAACCGTCACCTGATGTTCACCGGTTTTCTCCACAGCTAAATTACTATAAGCGAAAGTAGAATAAGACAACCCATAGCCAAATGGATAAAAAGGTTCTTTACCCGAACGGTCATATCCCCGATAGCCAACAAAAACACCCTCTGAATAATCGACACGTTTAATTTCCGCTTTCAGATTCTCATAATAGCTGTCATGCACCGGATTATCTTCCCATTTCTTTTCGATAGAAATCGGCAACTTACCACTCGGAGAAATCTTTCCAGTCAATATTTCGGCTATTGCCTGTCCACCCTCCTGTCCGGGATACCATGCCATCAAAATCGCTTTTGCAGCCTCATGCCAAGAGGTAAAGTCAACTCCACCGCCAGCATTTAACACTACTACCAGATTCGGATGCAGAGAAGCTACTTTCTGAATGAATAATTCCTGATAATGTAACAGAGCAAACGGGCGATCGAACCCCTCTCCTTCTGTATTGCTATTGAAACCAGTACAGAATACAACATTATCCACCTTTGCCAATCCTTGACGAAGTTTCTCTTCATTCAGCCTGGATGCTTTAAAACGGATAATTGCTGAAGAGATATTATCAAAAAACTCGATTCGGAAGCTGTATTCTTTACCTGCCTCAACCGGCAGTTCCACTTCACGGCTTGAATATGAATGATTACCCCAGTCGCCTGTAATATGCTTATCATTCACAAACAGGCGATAACCATCATCGCCACCAATGGATAGTTTTAATAATCCATCCTTTTGAGACATATAACTGGCTGTCCAACGGACAGAAAATCCATCTTCCGGAAAACCTTCCAGTGGTGCTCCATATTGCCAGTCATAATCAACTGATGCTTCTGTACGAATGACCTCCGGTTGTCCCGAAAGCGTTTTATTCTTAAAATATTCGGCTTTAAATCCTTTCGTCTGCCGAGCGGCATCCGCGTAAAATTCATGAAGAATATCCTCATAAATCACATCGTCCGTCAACAGAACGAGGTTCTTTTTTTTCAGTTTTTCCAGTCCCTCACTAACAGATACCGTAGAAAATGGAGTTACAAAACCACTTCCACCACCCGTAGGAATGCGGTCGGCATTGGGCCCCATCACAGCAGTCTTTCCTTTCAAGGGGAGTAGATTTCCTTCATTCTTCAGTAAGACTACACCTTCGCGTGCCAGTTCTAAAGCAGCCTGGCGGGAAAAAGGATTATCCTGCGCGATGTTACTGTCTTTCTGTTCCTTATCCAGCATGCCGTAAGCAATCAAGGTCTGCAAGATATGCTGCACTTTCAGATTGATGGTTTCTTCTGTCACCGTACCGTTTTTGATAGCAGGTATAAGATTGTCGACATTCATAAAACGTCCTTTCGGCATTTCAAGATCAAGTCCGGCATTAGCGGCTCCTACGGCAGAATATACGGAAGTCCAGTCCGACATTAAGATACCTTTAAATCCCCAGAGATTACGCAAGATATCAATATTCAACCATTTATGTTCGGTAGCATGGACACCGTTCAGAAGATTATAGCTGTTCATTACAGCACTTACATTCGCTTCCTGTACAGCTTTCCGAAAGGTCGGAAAATAAATCTCGTGCAAAGTACGTTCGTCTATGTCCGAACTGGCATGATGACGGCTCCATTCCTGATTATTAGCTGCAAAGTGCTTGATGGTGGCAATAACTCCTTCCGATTGCACGCCTAGGATATATTGTTTAGCCGTTTCACCCGTTAAATAAGGGTCTTCGCCAAAGTATTCAAAGTTACGTCCACACATAGGAGCACGGTAGATATTTACTCCCGGTCCGAGCAGTATATTCACTCCTCTGGCTTTGGCATCCTGTCCCAATCCTTGCCCCAGTTGATAAAGCAGACTCCGGTTCCAGGTAGAAGCGGAAAGTATTCCGGAAGGATAGAGAGTGCTCTTGGGGGCATGATTACGAATTCCCTGCGGTCCGTCCGCCAGTTTTATTTCAGGAATCCCCAGACGGGGGATTGCACGAAGCGAGAAGCTGGTATATCCGGAGATATACTCTATTTTCTCTTGCAAAGTCATTTTAGATACAATTTCCCTGGCACGTTGTTCGGCTTGGGGAGTGATTGTCTGCGCACAGGTTAATATGCTCCATGCAAGCATACATAAACCTATGCCTCCTATTTTCTTTTTCATGGTGATTTTGTATTAATATAGCATTGTTAAAAACCAACTAGTCTATCAGTTCTATTTTAACGGTCTGTCCCTGTACCAAAATATGATATTCTCCGGCTTCAAGGAACCGTTTACCATCCTCATTGACAAAACCGAAATCACGTTCCAGGTCTATGTCAAAACGGAAAGTCTTCGTTTCTCCGGCTCTAATCAACTGTTTTTCAAAGTGTTTCAGTTCTTTCACCGGGCGGGTAATCGAGCAATACGGATCGGATATAAACCAATGAACAGTCTCTGCTCCATCGCGAGCACCGACATTAGTGACAGTCACTTCTACAGACAATCGATCGCCGCGCTTCACTTTAGTAACAGAAGGGGTAACGGTGCCATACTTAAATTCGGTATAACTTAATCCATGCCC
>USSR01000824.1 GCA_900557355.1 uncultured Bacteroides sp. | reverse complement strand
CATGCCGAGGTAAAGAGCGTTACAATAAGCGGTAAAGGTCGTTACATACGGCGGTAAATGCTTTTACATCGCAAGGGAAATAGCTTGTAAATACTATCTATTGATAATCAAACAATTATCTAAAGCCATTGGTAGTACTAATTCATTTCCGAAAAGAAAGGAAGGAAATGATAAATCCCCATTTAACTCATAACCGCACGGTTATAAACTCATCCCGCCAACCGGTAAAAACAGTAATTTAGTTACTTTTATCTGTAATCTGTATACAACGTTTACAGAATATCTTCGGTAATTTTGCATTGTAAATGAAGCGAATGCAGAATCCCATAAATATTGATTTAATAAACAATAGAATCTATCATCATAAAAACAAAATATTATGAATCTGAAAAGAATAATCATTGCCATGGCGGTTGTTTTAACTGGTACAGGCAATATAAACGCACAAGAAATGAAAACAGAAGTTCCCAAAATCAGTGATTTCCCGGTAGGGGAAGAGAATACTGGCTACGCACAGTATTTCACAGGTAAATCCTGGCTGGCACCTTTGACTACCAGCAAAGAACTAAATGTACCGATGTCCAACGTTACGTTTGAGCCCGGTTGCCGCAACAACTGGCATAGTCACACAGGCGGGCAACTACTAATTGCCGTAGGTGGTATAGGCTATTATCAGGAACGCGGAAAGGCTGCACGCCGTCTGTTGCCCGGTGATGTAGTAGAAATCGCTTCCAACGTAGAACATTGGCACGGTGCCGCACCCGATAGTTGGTTCTCACACCTTGCCATAGCATGCAATCCGCAAACGAATCAGAATACCTGGCTTGAGGTAGTGAATGATGAAGAATATGCGAAAGCTGTAAAAGACAGAAGCAGTAAAAATGAAAAGGATGAGAATAGAATTGAATTATGTAAAGAGAACTACACCCAACTATTCGGTGGAGAAGCTTTAACCGGAGAAGGTACAGATCCGGAAATGATGGATATACTTCAGAAATATATCTTTGGAGAAGTGTTCCGGACGGGGGATCTGGATATGAAAACGCGTGAGATGATTACTTGCGTATCATTAGCCGCCATGCAGCAACTGCCACAGCTAAAGAGTCATGCCGGAGCTGCACTAAACGTAGGGGTAACTCCTATAGAACTGCGCGAGGCTATCTATCAATGCGCTCCCATTATCGGTTTCCCAAAAGTATTGAATGCATTAAGTGCAATAAACTCCACATTTACGGAAAGAGGCATCAAGTTACCTTTGGAAAAACAGGAGACTGTGACGGAAAAAAATCGTTTGGAAAAAGGCCTTGCTATTCAAAAGCCACTTTACGGAGAGTCCATGAAGGAATTTCTAAAAGATGTTCCGGGCGGCATGGGAGCCGACGTAGCACGTTTCCTGACTGAAGTTCACTTCGGAGATTTCCAAACCCGAAGCGGACTAAATACCCAAACGCGTGAATTGTTAACTTTCTGCGTGCTGACTGTAATTGGTGCAGAGCCCCAACTCCAATCACACCTCCAGGCCAATCTGAAAGTAGGTAACAGTAAGGAAATGCTGACTGCCGCTGTCATACAATGTATGCCTTATATCGGTTTTCCGGCAGCAATAAAGGTACTGGATATTATCAAAGAAGCATGATACTTTCTTCCATAAATTCTTTATTGACACAACCGTTTTAGCAAATCTTCATGATCCGGGTAAAGTTTCGATAAACGATCGAACGTACCCAACTCAAAATCATCGAAGGTAAAACCGGGAGCAACGGCACAACTAACCAGTGCATATCCGAAATGCGAAGGCAATTCGGCAGCAAACCAACATCCGGGTTCGATGGCAACCTGCTGTTCGCCCGAAAAGTCTGCAGTCATCACGTGAGTAACCAATCTACCATCGGGATGGATCACATGTAACATCAGGGGATATCCCGCGTGGTAGTACCACACTTCGGGGGAAGTCAGTCTGTGGAAAGCTGATTTGTCTTCATTTTCCAACAGGTAATAAATGGAGGTCATGGCTGATTTATCGTTATCAATCAGTTTTTCGGAACGAAATATTTCTTTGTAGTATCCACCTTCAGGATGGCGACTCATATTCAGATGATTTATCCAGTCAATTGCTTTCATACCTATATTATTATTAATCAATCCCGCTCTTCCGTGACAAACATCATAGAAAAGCGGGATTTCTTTTATTTAGATTCTCTTAAAGTCCACTGAAGTCAACTCCTTCAAACACTAATGAAGGAACCAGCCAGCTACGATCTGTACGGGCATCATTACCGATAGCCGCCAACGAATTCCACAACGTCAGGAAGTTTCCGGTAACATTCATTTCATTGACAGGTTGCGTCAATTTACCGTTCTCTATGAGGAATCCTTCGATACCGTAAGAGAAGTCACCTGTGTTGCTATTGCTGTTACCACCATTCAAACCGGTAACAAGGATACCATTCGCTACATCAGCAATCAAACCATTAAGATCTTTATCACCCGGAGTAAGTACCAGACGTGACGGACCGCTAATAGTAGGAGCTACCCCCATCTTCTTAGCATTATAAGTATCAAAGAAGTAAGTCTTCAACACACCATTCTCAAAGATCGGACGTTTTTCCGTTGCCACACCTTCATTATCGAAATAACGTGAACCATTGGCACCTATCACGTGCGGATCATCCATTACAGTCAACTTATCCGAGAATACTTTCTGATCCAGTTTATCAATCAGGAAAGAGTTCTTTTGCTGCAAAGAGGAACCATAAAGAGCACTCAATACTGGACTCAACATACGTCCCGAATTTATCGGATCAACCACCATTGTGTATTTACCAGACTTAGCTTTCTTCTGTCCCAATTTACGCAATACACGTTCCAGTGCTACTGAACCGATATCTGTTTTAGGCAATTTATCATAGAACAAGGAGCTTCCATACCAATAATCAGACGGACGGGCTTCACCCTCACCTTTGATGGCTACACTGGCAGAAACTGAATACCAGGTTGATTTGGACTCACCCTCAAAGCCATTACTCATCAGACGGTAAGAAGCATTCTCACCATCACTGTATGAGGTCTCT
>USSR01000823.1 GCA_900557355.1 uncultured Bacteroides sp. | reverse complement strand
ATTAACCCCTAAGGGTCATGGTCATGCACATGGATGTGACTGTATGTTGATAGTACTTGTTCATACTCTCTGTTTCTTTCAATTGATAAGTGTCGCAAAAGTAATAATAAAAACATTCAATCTATCACATTTTGCGGTTTTTTTGTAATAAAAATATAGAAAGGCCTCAAAAGAGGCAGAAATATGCAAAAGTACGAAGTGTCATTTTCACACATTAACACACAAAAATCCAGTACCAACGGCACAGTTTTATAACATTTTGATATTAAATCCAAGATATATCATTATATTTGCACTAAATTATCGTAAGAGAATGCGTATGAGTCCAAATATAACTTCCATTTTGCTAATCTATACCGGTGGAACCATCGGAATGATAGAAAACCCCGAAACAGGCGCTTTAGAGAATTTCAATCTCGAGCAACTGAAAAAGCACGTACCGGAGCTGCAAAATTTCACATTCCATATCGATACTTATCAGTTCGATCCTCCGATGGACTCTTCGGATATGGACCCGGAAGCCTGGCGCAAACTGGTGCACATCATCAGTGACCATTACGATAGATACACAGGTTTTGTAATTCTGCACGGCACGGATACGATGGCATATACAGCATCCGCCCTTAGCTTTATGTTAGAAGGATTGAGTAAGCCTGTCATCCTCACCGGCTCACAACTCCCTATCGGAGTACTCCGCACGGACGGAAAAGAAAACCTTCTTACCAGTCTTGAAATAGCCAGTGCACGTGATGCAAAAGGCAATCCGCTTGTACCCGAGGTCTGCATCTTTTTTGAGAACCACCTGATGCGCGGCAATCGTACCATCAAGATGAACGCAGAGAACTTCAATGCATTCCGTTCATTCAACTATCCCGTATTGGCAGAAGCAGGTATTCATATTAAATATAATAATGTACAAATCCGCTTTAAGGAAATTGAACGGGAACTGAAGCCACATTATCTATTAGATACCAATGTTGCTGTCCTAAAGCTCTTTCCGGGTATTCAGGAGAATGTAGTATCGAGTATATTGGGCATTGAGGGATTGAAGGCTGTCGTGCTCGAAACTTACGGTTCGGGAAATGCTCCCCGCAAAGAGTGGTTCATACGCCGCTTGCGGAATGCTTGCGAGCAAGGGATAGTCATCGTCAACGTCACCCAGTGCAGTGCCGGAACCGTAGAGATGGAACGTTATGAAACGGGGTATCAGCTGATGCAGGCGGGAGTAGTTTGCGGATATGACAGCACAACGGAGTCTGCCGTTACAAAACTGATGTTTCTACTGGGCCACGGTTATACGCCTGAGGAGGTACGAAAGAGAATGCGTACTCCAATGGCGGGAGAAATTACTACCATTTAAAAAAGCAACCCATTAGCGGCAAACAAGGTTTTATCCTTGTGCCCGAAAGAGGTCAAGACTGTAGTTGAAACATAGCTGGACCGTAGCAACTCCGTACCATCTCCCTATAGAGGTACCCCTATGCGGGAAAGGTACGGAGCAACTAAGGGTTTGATAAGCCCTTAGTATGGCCTAAATGGGACAAGAACTCTTACCAATCCATATACACTACCTGAATAAATCCCTTCTAAATCGGACAAGCGAACGGCTAAATTCGTATCTTTGACCATTCATTCAGCAACAAGAGTCTCTTATGGCAAAAGATAAAACGGTTTATGTGTGCAGCAACTGCGGGCAAGATTCTCCGAAATGGATAGGCAAATGTCCATCGTGCGGAGAATGGAACACATATGTGGAAGAAGTGATACGAAAGGAAGTCGTCAACAAACGTCCGGTCTCCGGAATAGAAACAGAAAAGCCAAAACCTATTGTTCTTAGTGAAATAGAGACGGATGATGAGCCACGCATCGACCTCCACGACGAAGAACTGAACCGGGTATTAGGAGGTGGATTGGTTCCGGGTTCTTTGGTGTTGATTGGTGGGGAACCGGGAATCGGTAAATCGACTTTGGTACTACAAACTGTACTTCATATCCCTGAAAAGCGCGTTCTCTATGTATCGGGTGAAGAAAGTGCCCGCCAATTAAAATTGCGTGCCGACCGGTTATCGCACAATTCCAGTGATTGCCTTATTGTTTGCGAAACATCATTAGAGCAGATATTCGTACATATCAAGAACACCCGTCCGGAACTAGTAATCATTGATTCTATACAGACCATCTCTACAGAAAGCATAGAATCTTCCCCGGGAAGCATTGCACAAGTACGCGAATGCTCGGCAAGCATCCTGCGCTTTGCCAAAGAAACACATACGCCGGTATTGCTCATCGGACATATTAATAAGGAAGGCAGCATTGCCGGACCAAAAGTCCTGGAACATATTGTAGACACAGTATTGCAGTTTGAGGGTGATCAGCATTATATGTATCGCATTCTGCGTAGTATCAAGAATCGTTTTGGCAGCACGGCCGAACTGGGTATTTATGAAATGCGACAGGATGGTTTACGCCAAGTCAGCAATCCATCGGAATTATTGTTAAGCCAGGATCATGAAGGGATGAGCGGCATAGCGATAGCTTCGGCTATAGAAGGAATACGCCCGTTCCTAATTGAGACACAGGCATTGGTAAGCAGTGCAGTATATGGTAATCCGCAACGTTCGGCTACGGGATTTGATATCCGAAGAATGAACATGTTATTGGCAGTACTGGAAAAACGGGTAGGCTTCAAACTGGCTCAGAAGGATGTGTTTCTTAATATTGCCGGAGGATTAAAAGTTAATGATCCGGCGATAGACTTGGCTGTCATCAGTGCCATACTGTCCAGCAATATGGATACGGCTATCGAACCGGAAGTCTGTATGGCGGGGGAAATCGGTTTGTCCGGGGAGATACGTCCGGTAAACCGAATTGAGCAAAGAATCGGTGAAGCGGAGAAGCTGGGATTCAGACGGTTTGTACTGCCAAAATACAATTTACAAGGAATTGATACGAAGAAACTCAAGATAGAACTAATACCGGTAAGAAAGGTAGAGGAAGCATTCAGAGCACTATTCGGATAAAGAGAAATAGAAACAATCAATAATACTACTATGAAAAAACAATTACATTATC
>USSR01000822.1 GCA_900557355.1 uncultured Bacteroides sp. | reverse complement strand
GGTGGGAATGACCGAAAAGATTTATCATGATTTGTCTATTCCCGGATTTGCAGAGGCACGCAGTGACATTGAGAAGTATGTAGGTGGAAAGAAAGGATATAAGAAGAATAAATATAAATATGATGATCGTACTGTGCAATTGGTACAGGATAACTGGAATTTTGCACTGGATCAGTGGAACTACGATATATAACAATTCACAATTGACAATTGATAATTGACAATTAAATACCGGATAATCCGAATTGTCAATTGTTAATTGTCAATTATCAATTTTAAAAAGATGATGCAGAAGAAAATTCGTATGTATGGTATGCTATCCGCTTTTTTATATTGCGGGATGGTATCTGCACAGCAGCAACAACAACAGCATACTGTGGAGATGATTCCATTCGGCAATATGGACCAGTGGGTAGATCGCCAGATTAAAGAGTCGGGTATTATCGGTGGCGCATTGAAGAATGTGTATGCTATCGGGCCGACTGCAACTATTCGTGAGAATAAGGCTTATATAAATATGGGTGGATCACCGTGGGCAACTTCCAATGTGATGGCACGTGTGGCCGGTATTACTAAGACAAATACCTCTGTGTTTCCCGAAAAACGTGATAAAGGTTACTGCGCACGTATGGATACCCGTATGGAGAGTGTAAAGGTATTAGGAATCGTAGATATTACGGTGCTGGCTGCAGGTTCTATGTTTTTGGGTGAAGTACACGAGCCGATTAAGGGAACGAAGAATCCGCAGAAGATGTTGAATTCCGGCATTCCTTTCACGAAGAAACCGATCGCGGTTCAGTTTGACTATAAAGTTAAGATGTCTGACAGAGAGAAGCGTATCCGCGCTACAGGTTTCAGCCGTATTACGGATGTAGACGGCAAAGATTTTCCGGAAGTGAATTTATTCCTGCAGAAACGCTGGGAAGACAAGGATGGAAATATCTTTGCGAAGCGCATAGGTACAATGGTGGTACGTTATTATAATACCACCGATGACTGGCGTAATAATGTTACTTATTCAATCATGTATGGAGATATAACAGGTGATCCTGCATATAAACCTCATATGATGCGTTTGCAAGTAGAGGAGCGTTATGCTATCAACAGTAAGGGAGAGAGTGTTCCCATCAAGGAAGTAGCATGGGGAACGGAAGAAGATGTTCCGACTCACCTGTTACTACAATTCACTTCCAGTCACGGAGGTGCCTATATCGGTTCTCCTGGTAATTCACTTTGGATTGACAATGTAAAGCTAGTATATTGATACTACATGATGTAATAAATGCTAACAATATTTATTCTCTTGTCAAAGCCTTTTATGCACTTTGTATTAACAACTCTGGGCTCTTTTAAGGAGTTATGAAGGAAAAGCTGTATTATTTCGTATTTTCTAAAAAAAAACTTTGATATTATTAAAAATGTGTCTATTTTTGCAGCATATTTTGTATCGCATGGATACAAAAAAGGTTGAAAATGATGAGGTGTAAAAACTCTAACATGAGAAAGTGTCTAACTACTAAAACAATAGCACAATGTGCGGCGCTCTTTTTATTCTGTTTGATCCCATTAAGGGGATTTTGTCAAACGGGGGAAAGTACTGTAAATGTTTTAGTGGAAATGGGATTTGAAAATGTGGGGTGGACGGAAGATGACAATGAGCGTGTTTATGTCTTGCAGAATTCTGCATATCGTTTGCAGGGTGTCGGTATAAGCAAAGCGGTGGATGTCATTCAAAAAGTAGGATTACCGGATCAAAAAACATGCCGGATAATCGTTTTAGATAATAATATACCTCAAATTTCTCTTTATTATCACCCTGTGAAGGGGGATACTGTGGCTCAGGCTGAACGCAAGGATTGGAAAGTTACCTATGAACTGGGTGAAGCGTGGCGGGAGGCACGGAAAATAAAGATGAAAAATAGCTCTTTGTTTAAGGTGGATGTGTTGGTATATCCTCAGTTGGCTTTCAGGAATTTGCTTCTTACGCAGATCTATCAGGTGTTGTTTGACCTTAGTCCGGCGGTGGAAGTATCGTTGTGGAAAGGAATGAAGCTGACAGGGCAGTTGAAGATTCCTGTTTATAACGATGGGTATGGAAGCTATGAGGATAAGATTCATCCGGGGCATTTGACAATATCCCAGCGCTTTCGCTTGCCGTATAATGTGTTCGGTAAAGTGACAATGGGATATTTTAATGCTGACCGATATGGCGTGGATGCTGAATTCTTTCATCCTTTTGCGGATGAAAGATTTTCTGTTATGGCGCGGATGGGATGTACAGCTATTGGCTATTGGGATGGCTTTAGATTTCATTATGATCCCAAAATGGGATTGACCTGGACGATAGGTGGAAATTTTTATTGGCCACAGTATAACACATCGTTCAACTTAAAGGTTGAGCAATACTTGAAAGAGGACCGGGGAGTTAAGTTTGAAATGATCCGTCATTTCCGATATTGTTCCATCGGCTTTTATGCAATGAAAGCAAAATGGGCGAAAGCCAACGGGGGATTCCGGTTTCAAGTGGCATTGCCGCCTTATAAGTATAAACGTTATAAAAAATGGCCAAGGATAAATACTTCTGCTAATATGGGACTTGTTTATAATGCTGGTAATGAACGGTATTATTATAAGGAATATAAAGCGGAAGCCAGTGACAATATAATGGAAAAAAATAGTTTTAACCCATATTTTATTAAGTCAGAATTGTTAAATTTTTAATTTATTATTGAGATGAAAAAGATTAAATTCTTAAACGGCATTGGTAGTATGTTTGCTTTTGCCGTAGTCGCTTTAGTAGGCTCTCTTCTTTTTACGTCGTGTGAAAAGGAAGATTTGAACGCGACATTTACAACAGAACCAGCAAAAGCTACCATTAATGTGAATGTAGTAGAATTTCCAAGTGGAGCAGCTGTGTCTGGTGTAACTATCAGTGCAGATAAAGGAGAGGTAAGTGGAATGGTAGTTACATTGAAAGCCGGTGCTGATGGTAGCATTCCTGCTCAGGATGTGGCTATTAGTGCTACTGCTCCTGCCGGTTATGAGGCTATTCAGTCTGTTACGGTTCATGTTAATGCTGTGA
>USSR01000821.1 GCA_900557355.1 uncultured Bacteroides sp. | reverse complement strand
TGACTATGTATGGGTTGTTCTTTGAGGATATCAACTATGCCGCTGACGGCGGACTTTATGCCGAGTTAGTGAAGAACCGTTCGTTTGAGTTCCCACAACATTTGATGGGATGGAAAACCTTTGGTAATGTAACGCTTCAAGATGACGGTCCTTTTGAAAGGAATCCGCACTATGTCCGTTTGGCTGACCCGGGACATCCGCATAAGCATACGGGATTGGATAATGAAGGTTTCTTCGGTATCGGTGTAAAAGCAGGAGAGGAGTATCGCTTCTCTGTTTGGGCACGTTTGCCCCAAGGCGGAACATCCGAAAAAATCCGTATTGAACTTGTAGATACTAAATCTATGGGTGAGCACCATGCTTTTGCTACTGAGACATTGACGATTGATTCAAAAGAATGGAAAAAGTATCAGGTTATCCTAAAACCGGGTGTAACTGATCCGAAGGCGACTCTTCGTATTTTCCTGGCATCAAAGGGTACGGTTGATTTGGAACATGTCTCTCTTTTCCCGGTCGATACCTGGAAAGGACATGAGAATGGTTTGCGTAAAGACCTTGCGCAAGCTTTGGCTGATATCAAGCCAGGTGTGTTCCGCTTCCCCGGTGGATGTATTGTAGAAGGAACAGATTTAGCTACACGCTATGACTGGAAGAAGTCTGTAGGTCCGGTAGAGAACCGCCCGTTGAATGAGAACCGTTGGGAATATACTTTCCCGCATCGTTTCTATCCCGATTATTTCCAAAGCTACGGATTGGGATTCTTTGAATTCTTCCAGCTTTCGGAGGAAATAGGAGCAGAGCCGCTTCCTGTGTTGAGTTGTGGTCTGTCTTGCCAGTTCCAGAATTCTGATGCAGAGGCACATGTGGCTGTTTGCGATTTGGATAGCTATGTGCAGGATGCTCTTGATCTGATTGAATTTGCCAATGGTGATGTGACAACAAAGTGGGGAAAACTTCGTGCAGATATGGGACACCCTGCACCGTTCAACCTGAAGTTCATTGGTATTGGTAACGAACAATGGGGACCGGAATATCCTGAACATCTCGAACCATTTATTAAAGCTATCCGTAAAGCTTATCCCGATATCAAGATTATCGGAAGTTCGGGGCCTGATTCTGAAGGAAAGCAGTTTGAATATTTGTGGCCGGAAATGAAGCGTTTGAAAGTGGATCTGGTGGATGAACATTTCTATCGTCCTGAGAACTGGTTCCTGAATCAGGGAACACGTTATGATAACTATGACCGTAAAGGTCCGAAAGTATTCGCCGGTGAATATGCTTGTCATGGTAAAGGTAAGAAGTGGAACCATTTCAATGCTGCCTTGCTTGAAGCTGCTTTTATGACGGGATTGGAACGTAATGCCGATATTGTACACATGGCTACTTATGCTCCTCTGTTTGCTCATGTAGAAGGATGGCAATGGCGTCCAGATATGATCTGGTTTGATAATCTGAACTCGGTACGTACTGTAAGTTACTATGTTCAGCAACTCTACGGGCACCATAAAGGCACCAACGTACTTTCCCTTACTATGGATAAAAAGCCTGTAGCAGGTACTGAGGGACAGAATGGCTTGTTTGCAAGTGCTGTTTATGATAAGGATAAAAAAGAGATTATAGTGAAAGTGGCCAATACTTCCGATAAAGCTCAGCCCTTATCATTGAAGTTTGAAGGATTGAAGAAGCAAGATGTATTGTCTGACGGTCGTTGTATAAAGCTTCGTTCAGCTGATCCCAATAAAGATAATACGATTGAACAGCCATCTGCTATTCAGCCCCAGGAAATTCCGGTTTCTATTGACGGACAGGTACTGGAGGTAGAGCTCGAACCCAATACATTTGCTGTCTACATTTTTAAGAAAGGATGAAATTAATGAATAAAGTTAGGTTAGGCTGGTTAATTAGCTTATTTGAAAAAGGCTGAAAAGAGAAGGGCGTCTCCCCGTGATGGGAAGACGCCCTTTTAAATTGAGTTGGATGTTTTTAAACTAATCTGCGAGCACCATCGCTGATGACTACATCATAAACTTTAGGGCTTCTGCCGAATTTTTCTTTAAACTTATCCTTGGCATTCTGGATGAATGTATCATACAACTCCTCTTTCACCAGGTTGATAGTACAACCACCGAAGCCACCGCCCATAACGCGTGAACCTGTTACACCACAGTCGAATGCAAGATCATTCAGGAAGTCGAGCTCTTCGCAGCTAACTTCGTAAAGTTTGCTCATACCATGATGTGTCTCATACATTTTCTGACCTACCGTTTCGTAATCACCTTTTTCCAAAGCATCACAAACATCGAGTACGCGTTGGATTTCTTCGATTACATACTCTGCACGCATGAAGTCTTCTTCGCTGATTTCAGCTTTTGACTCTTGCAACATCTCCATTGTACAGTCGCGCAGGAATTCTACGTGCGGATGTTTTTTCTGGATAGCAGCAACGGCAGCTTCGCAACTCTGACGACGCTTGTTGTATGCAGAAGAAGCCAATTCGTGTTTAACTACAGAGTCTACCAATACCAGACGATAGCCTTTCGGATCGAATGGGAAGTATTGATACTCCAGTGAACGGCAGTCCAGACGGATAAGGCTGCCTTGCTTGCCAAATACGGAAGCGAACTGGTCCATAATACCACAGTTTACACCGCAATAGTTATGCTCAGTTGCCTGACCTACTTTAGCCAGTTCAAACTTGTCTATCTTGTTGTCACCGAACAGATCATTTAATGCATACGCATATGTACTTTCCAAAGCGGCAGAGGAAGACATACCTGCACCCAAAGGCACATCACCGGAGAAAGCTGTATTGAAGCCCTTTACATCAACGCCACGCTTAATCATCTCACGACATACGCCGAAGATATATCTTGCCCAGCTTGCACGGGGAGCGTCTTCTTCTTTCAAACCGAATTCCACATAATCCTTCAGATCGATGGAATAAGCTTTTACAATGTCTGTGCCATTCGGTTTAATTTCAGCAATCATGCCTTTATCGATTGCTCCGGGGAATACAAAACCACCGTTATAGTCTGTATGCTCACCAATGAGGTTGATGCGTCCCGGAGAAGCATAAACTGCAA
>USSR01000820.1 GCA_900557355.1 uncultured Bacteroides sp. | reverse complement strand
ATCTGACTGTCGGAGAAACATTCGACTTTTTTCGTTTACTGACCAACCGGCTGCGACGGGACTATCCGGATATTCCGATATTCATTCTCTCCTATAAGCCTTCGCTCGCACGCAAGGAGATGATTCCGAAGCATGAAATCATTAATACTTTGCTTAAAGAGTATGCTTCGAAGGCGGACGGACTCACTTATGTCGACGTAGCCTCTTGCTTGTACGGTGCAAACGGAGAACTGCGAAAAGATATCTTTAAACCGGACGGCCTGCACATGAATCAGAATGGCTACGATCTCTGGACCGCTATCCTGAAACCGAAAATACAGGAAAGCATCCGATAAACCTACGATTTCCCCCACAAACCTCCCTATCTGTTGAATAGTAGGGAGGTTTATTTCTGTTTATATACTTTTTTCATAGAGTTGATATACTAAATCTATCTGTTATTTATATATTTGCGTTTATAAATACGGAATAACTATGAATAAACACAAATTAGCCTTTTCTTTTATCGGCATTTTCATCGTTCAATTATCATACGCCGGATATTTTAAACACATAGGTAGAGAAGAAGGTCTTTCGCAATCGTCTGTTATGGCTATCTATCAAGATAAACTGGGTAGAATGTGGTTTGGTACACGTGAAGGGGTCAACATCTACAATAGTGATAGGATGACGGTTTATAAAGCATGGATCCAGAACGGGAATCAGCCGGATCAGAAAGTTCTGATAGGGAATGAGGTGAGCGCCATTACTGGAAGTCAAAACGGAGATGTGTTTTTAATTGTTGATCGTGCTTTATTGAAATGCGATATTCGTAAAGAGACTTTCGAACGTCTGCGTCAAGGCTCTGTCTATGCTCTAACATCTCATGCCGGTGAGATATGGTGTGCCGGGCACGACTCTATTTTCCGATACAATCCCCAAAACAATCAATTAGATTTTCAGCAAAAAACAGGTATACCATCCATCAACTATCTGATGACAGATGGCAACAGATTTTATATCGGTGCCAAAGAAGGCCTATATACGACAGAAAATAAAGGAGCGGTTCAATGCCTGATCCCCAAAGTAGATGTTTACCGTATTTTCCAAGATTCCAGTCAGGAACTTTGGGTAGGTTGCCGTACACAAGGGCTATACCATATCAACCGAAACGGACAAATTAACCGTATTCCTTATGACCCCTCATCCCCCAAAGGCATTTCCAGTGAACAAATACGTGAATTTGTTGAAGATCAGCAAGGGAACATCTGGTTCGGAACCTTCGACGGTTTACAAAAATATGATCCACACACCCAAACCTACAGCCTCATCAAGCAAGAACAACGCCCGGGAGGACTCAGCCATTCTTCTATATTTTCGCTCTATCAAGATGTACAAGGCACTATCTGGATAGGTAGTTATTATGGAGGAGTCAACTACTTCAACCCGGATAACAACACATTCAATTACTACACTTATAATCCCGATCGCAGTGACTGTCTCAACTACCCGTTCGCCGGGGCCATGACCGAGGACAAAGATCATCACCTATGGATATGCACCGATGGTGGCGGATTGGCATGTTTAGACCGCCAAGCGGGGCATTTCAGGACTTACACTGCCGGAGGACCCAACTCTCTGCCCCACAACAATCTGAAGAGTATTTGTTACGACCCTAAAAGAGACTGTTTATATATAGGTACGCATATGGGAGGTCTTTCCCGGCTCGACCGCAAAACAGGACGTTTTTACAACTACCTCAATTACTCCACGAAAGGCAAAAAAGAGCCCAATGATGTTATTTTCCAAGTATCTTTCTATAACGACCAGCTAATCGTTTCCGCACGCAACGGAGTTTTCTCCATGAATCCCGATACGAATGAATTCCGCTTGCTTTATGACGGATATTACTATCAAACTTTCACCATTGACCCCAAAGGCTTTCTCTGGTTGTCGGCAGGTACTAACTTATATAGTATAAACCTGAAACACCCCGAAGAAGTTAAATCATTCAGCCTGCCTGCATCCATTGGACAGTTCGGCATCAGCAAGATTTTGAAAGGTAACAATCAATATCTTTATATCGCCACTTTAGGTTCAGGACTTTTTTGCTATAACGAACAAACTCAGACCTGCATCAACTATACTCCCGAACAGAACCAACTACTTAGCAATTATTGCTATAATCTTCTACAGACTTCGACAGATAACATACTTATCACAAGTGATCGGGGTATCACACTATTTAATCCAACCACCGAATCATTCCGTTCCATTGAACTGGATAACGGATTGTCCCTCTCATCCATCATTAATGGTTGTGGTGTATGGATGTGTAGTGACCATACAATATTTATCGGAGGTACAGGAGGGCTTAGTTCTTTTCTGGAGAAAGACCTGAACAAAGAATATCCCAAACCTAAACTCTATTTTTCAAGTTTATCCGTCAACAACGCACGGATAAGTCCGGATGACAAAAGTCGTATACTGACAGAAGGGCTCCCTTTTGTCCGGGAAGTAAATCTAAATGCCGCTCAAAATAACCTGACTATTGAGTTTGCTTCTTCCAACTATGTGGATATACTGAATAATACTTGGTATGAGTATCAGTTAGAAGGTTTTGACAAGCAATGGTCACTCACCTCACAAACAAGCCTGAAATACACCAACCTTGATCCTGGAGACTACGTGCTACACGTACGCCAAAAAGGCAACTCGCTGAAAATGCGCAAAGCACAAGAAATCTTATTACAGATACATATCAGCACTCCCTGGTATCTTACTTGGTGGGCATGGCTCAGTTACATCACCATCAGCATTTCAGTGACCTACTTTATATGGCGCGAAAAAAGTTCCAGAAGAACTTTGGCGATATTACGGCAAAACCCCTCTTCTTTCACCTGCCATCAGATTCTTTTTAATCCGGCTATTTAAATAGACCATGAGTCCATATTGATTAAATAGTTTCTTTACGAGCATAAATTTACTTTCAGATGTTATTCTCCTTATCCGGTATCCAACTTAGGTCATTTAAGATTTTCCTGTTTAGCTCCTTTGCGATATTCCATCGGAGTAACGTTATATTGGTTTTTAAAACAACGACTGAAATA
>USSR01000819.1 GCA_900557355.1 uncultured Bacteroides sp. | reverse complement strand
ATAAAAAGCCCCGACTACACTTAGTCGAGGCTCATTCCTTTGGAGTTAATAACGTATTATCTCTCAAATCCAAAATCTAGCAAATCTTCTACGTAGAGAGATGATACAAACAGACATCCACGTCTGTACACAAATATAATAATTATAAATGAGATAACCAAAAGAAAAGCCCCGAATTAGAGAGACGGGGCGAAACATAAAAAAACATTCTATTCTTCTTTTATATTATTAAGAAGTTCTTTACTCAAAGATGACAAATTCAATGTTGGCAACAAAACTGTTCCAACACCTGACAATGATGTCAGTAGTGATATATATGCTCTTATATATGGAAATAAAATTGCAGGAGCATTTACCGCAAAATAATGAGGCAACATTTTTATATCAATGTTTTCTCGAAAATAAAAAATACCAACAACAGTTATATCTATGCTTACAACTTCATTCTTATCCTTTATTTCAATCTTTAAAGTTAAATCAAAACGATCTTTGCTTTTTATTCCTGAAGGAGATATGTTTATATTATATTCGTCATCAGGAAGTTCATCTCTTTTTATACTAATGAATGATTTGAGTATTTTGTATTCTTCAAATCTAAAATCTGATTTATTAATGTTGCTATCCATATTATTATGCTGCTAAAGAATAGTTTTCTAATGAGAACCAATAATCAAAATCTGATTTAAAATCGATTATATTATTATTCACCGTGAATGAGTTATAACCCACTTCAAGCGTTGAGTTATAACCCACTTCAAATATTGGGTTAGATATTTTTGTCAAAGAGTTATCAGATACAAACATTAGAGTTTCTCCGAATTCTTTTTTTATCATTCGAGAAAGGTCGTATTTCGACTCCCAAATAAACTCCTCACACAAGACACCGGTCTTAGATAAAATTTCAACAATATGTTTTCCTTTTATTTCATTATATTCATATCTAATCATTAGATTATTATTGTCTGAATATAATCTTTCAATGAAAGAAATGATGGTATCCCTACTATTTTTCATACATGGAAAAAGTTTATAAGTTGTTTTCTAATATCGTACGCTTTTGAGATTGAATCAGAACTTTTGGAAGATAAAATTTCAACGTTACCATAATCTGATTCTTCTCTAAAATCTTTCAAGTCTTCAATTAAATCAACAAATATTGAAGCTTCTTTTTTATCTACAGAACACATTATTTCTTCAATCACATCAATCATATAATTATGAGAACCTGTTCTTTTAGCTTTTTGAGTTTTCAATTGGGATATTTCTATTTCTTGCTTATCATAATCTATTCCAATTTTGTGACATATAATATATTTCATTAATTGAATACAACTATAATATGCACAATGTACACTTGACGAATATAAATTATTCTTATATAACAATTCAGCCGAAGATATGTTTATATCAGATTTATTTTTTAAATAGCCCATTGCATATATCGAAAACTTCAGATTATTTTAATTCAAATTAGCTTTATCGCTACTTTTGTTGCGACAAAGCTAAACATTTAATTTTTAAGAAACAAATTTCATTTTTCAAGGAAATTTTGTATAAATCTTATACGTATGTATGATTGATTGATTGACTGATGAGTTAAAATAGATGTATAATCCTATTATTCAATTAAATACATACTTTATTTATCCCGATAAATGAATGATATATTCATCTTGTTACTGACGTAATGTTAATACATTTTTAACATAAAAGCATCGTAATCATCGTTAAGATTGATGTATTACTGTCACAAAAGCGTAGCAAGAAATCAGAAAAACTAGTGATTTGCAAAAGTGTCTATTCAAGCGCTATTTTATTTTAGTTCTATACACCAACCATACAATTATTATCAAAACAAAAGCAATAACCAGTCCGAACGCCCACCCGCCCAACTCCATTTTAATAGATTGCCATCGGCTTAACTGTTTTTCGATCGGATAAGGAACCTGTACCGAATCAGTCTTAATCACTGTATCCGCCCTATTTATATACTGATACTTATACAGGTATTTATATCTATACTGATATACGGTATCACCTTTGACAAATACATAGATGCTATCCTGATTATAGATGCTGTCAACTCGGATACTATCACGTGTCTTGTACTCTGTGCGTATGTTCTCCACTGGCACATATTGCACGCTCCGGCATGAAACAAACCATATTCCCGACATCAGGAACATGGTTATATAGATTAGCATTTTCATACTTTCAGATATTTACAAATACCTTTCACATGAAGAGAGACAATAGTCCGTTTACCTTCTTCTGACAGCAGGAAATCCACATCCTCTTTGTTATCCTGAAACAGATTCTCCGTCAGAACAGCCGGACACTTCGTATGCTTTAAGATATAAAAACTACTCTCCTTATCTGGATCACCGTCTGCCATATCCTTCCGTATTTTCATTCCAAACAAACATTCTTCAGCAGTAGCATACAGACAGTCAGCCAGCTTATCGGCTTTTGTCTGTCCCACACTGGTCCATGCTTCCCAACCACGTGCTTGCATCCAATTTGAACCATTACCGGCTGCATTGCAATGGATAGAAATAAGAATTGCATCAGAAGTTTTATATTCATTCACTCGCCTACAACGTTCTGACAAAGGAACATCTATTTCCTCTTTCACGACCAGTTCCGCATCAATACCTAATTTACGCAATTCAAATACTACACGCCCAGCAATTTCACGGGTATAGGAGTATTCCCTTAACCTGCCATCTGGAGAACACTTACCCGGAGTATTACTACCGTGACCGTTATCAATCAATATTTTCATATCTTTCCTCTTTATCTAGTTCGTTTTCGATTCTATCAATAATTCCTTGTACATGTGTAGGCGTAGCCCGCTTAAATTCAAAACGTATTACATGGTAAATTATACGAAACCCTTTGTTTCTAGGATAAGCAATAATCAGATTCTTAAATGCGTTCTGAAGATATACATAAGAAAATACATACGTAATAGTCTTAATAACTAACAATGAATTCTCACCATCTCCTATCAAGCTCATAAAGGAGAAGACTACTTCAATGATTATAAGATAGAGGAGAAGTTCGACCAAGGCATTTTTAAACTTATCCC
>USSR01000818.1 GCA_900557355.1 uncultured Bacteroides sp. | reverse complement strand
GTGTGATTGATGACATGAAGTGGGAGAAGGACGACTCTAAAAATTCAAGAGGTTCGAAACTTGGAATAGGTATAAAGGAGTGGTATTTCAAGCCCGAGAATCTTGAGTTAAGGGATGGAAAACTGGTTATCAAGGTCACAAAACCTGAGGAGGGCGTGATGCACTGCGCAGGCATACATGGATATAAATCCGGTGGAGGTGCGAAGTATAATTTCCAGTATGGCTATGTCGAGGCACGGATAAAGATTGCCGATTCAAGCAAAGGTACGCATACGGCCTTATGGATGTCGGGAGCGGGGCAGAAGAATGTGGATGGGACTTGCAATGACGGTGCGGAAATAGATATTGTGGAAAGTTCGGAGTTGACAGACCATTCTCATCTGACCCTTTACTGGGATGGCTATGGAACACCGGAGGCACGTATAGCCGGTAAGCAATACGAAGCACCGGGCATTCATGACGGAGAGTTTCACACCTTTGGATTGCTTTGGACAGAAAATGTTCTGAGGGTGTATTATGATGGCAAACCTACCATGTTTGGCAAAACGTATGTGGAATTTACAGAGTTGATACACATGGTCAGAGCTGCGGAATATTTATGGCTTTCTTGCGGTGCGTCAAACCAGAACGTGCCGGGTATTACCTTCAAGGATGAACCTCTTGGGCTGCTGACTGAGGCTGAGATAGACTATGTCCGCGTTTGGAAGAAGAAACCGAATGAAAACCTGGTGAAGAACGGCGACTTCCTTGAAAATGGTTATGCAGAGGGAACCACGGTGTGGAAGGGACCGAGCATGATACCCGGAGGAATTGTTTTCGATATGGACGATAAAGCGATAAATCCTCCTTCGGCCCGTTTCTCGGGAGTTGGCTTGGAACGCTATATTTATCAGGATATCGAAGTGCTTCCAGGACGGAAATATAAGTTAAGTTTTGTGGGAAGAACGCATAACAGTCATGGCCCCAGTGGGACTTCAAACAGCAAAAATTCAAAATTGATGGCTGATGTTTATGCGGGAAACTCAACAGTGAAACTTTTCTCAACTTCGACAACGAGCAACGTAAACACTCTGATCGAAGGTGAATTTGTGGTACCATCCGACGTTTCTTTTGTGCGTCTTCAGTTTACCAAAGATATAGGAATCGCTTATCTGGATGATGTCACTCTTATCCAGGAAAAGAAAATAGTATATCCTGCACTACGTATGGATAGAGTTACCAATTGCGTTTATATGGAAAAGGTCAGTCCCTATACATCTGTTTGTGTGGTGGCTCCTGATGGTACTGAGCATGATTTCGGTAGTGGTCATACTGAAATCACTTTCGACTTTACCGGTAAGCCTCTTGGGGCGTATACTTTCAAATTGACCGGGGAACAAGAAAAAACATTTGTAATACATACCGAGCGTATGTTAAAATAAATAGCGTATGAAAAATACTTTTTATTTTATTGCATTATGCTTATTATCTATAAGCATATTATTCATTGCATGCAAGGATGAAACTGTGATTGTTCAGCAAATCTGTGGTCCTTATAAAACCACGCAGATGAAAATAAAAGTATCCGTTCCTGCTGAAGATACGGAAGTGGATATGCAGTTCTCAATATTCCAGAAAGCTTCTATACATTGGGGAGACGGTGTTGTGGAAGATGCCAACACTAAATTATCTCATGTTTACAGAGATGTTGCGGAATATATGATTGAAGTGAAAGGAGAAGAGAAAAGACCCTCTTTTTATATGGGTAGTATTGCTGCGGTCGAAGAGATTTATTGGCTTATGGAGGATTAGGTTGAGATGAGTGGTAATCAAGAACAATTCATCACTCTTTCCAATGCCAATGGTCTGACCGCCTCGTTTGCAAGCTATGGTGCCAGATGGACTAGTATGTGCGTGCCCGACAAAAAAGGGCATTTGGCCGATGTGCTTTTGGGATTCGACACTATAGATGGCTATAAATATGCATCCGAACAATATCATGGAGCAGTGGTTGGAAGGGTATGCGGAAGGATACGTAATGCTGTATTCAATCTGAATGGCGAGAGACATGAATTGGCTGCGAATGATGTGTATGGGAAACCCGTGAGAAATCATCTGCATGGCGGGATTGAAGGCTTTCATAGAAAAGCGTGGAATGCCAAGCGTCTAATGACAGAAAAAGGTGATGAGGGAGTGGTTTTCACTCTCTTTTCACCGGACGGTGAGGAAGGTTATCCGGGAAGTCTAAGTGTCAGCGTGACGTATGTGTTGCGTGCGGACAATGCTTTGGAGATGATTTTTGAAGGAGTGACCGATGCGCTTACGCATGTGAATCTTACCAATCACGCTTTCTTCAACCTTACCGGGGATTTTGCTAAAACGGTGTCCGGACATCTTCTCAGGTTGGATGCTTGCTCATTGATAGAGTGTGACGAAAACCTTTTACCTACCGGAAGGATGATAGACCTCCAAAATGATTCTTTGGGATTTCATGGAGATATGAGCATAGGCGAAGCTATCGCTCGTTCGAGACAGTTGTCGGTGAATGATGGTGGTATTTCACAAGCGTATGCTTTTAATGAAGGGACAGAACATTCTATTTACCTGTTTGACCCGGTGAGTGGGCGTAATTTGAGGATTGTAACTGACTGTCCGTCTGTCCAGGTGTATAATGCCTACCTGATGGACGGAAGCGATAAGGGGAAAGGAGGAGTTGCTTTGAACCGTTTTTCTGGTATAGCACTGGAACCGCAAGGATTTCCTGATGCGCCGAACAATCCTCAGTTCCCGACCACTCTTTTGCTTCCGGGTGAAGTCATGCGGGTGAAGAATACTTATTTTTTCGGAAATGGCAGTTGGCAAGTTTATTAAATCAGTTTTGCCGGTGATGGCATTATTGTGGTATAGATTTTACTAAAATAAATATAAAATGAAACGAAAATTGAATTCTAGTTATCTGTGTGGAGCAACTGTTTTGGCTGCATCTGCATTAGTCGGTTGCAGCAATGCAGGCGAGCAGCCTGAGAAACCCAACATATTGGTGATATTGCTGGACGATGCGGGTTATAATGATTTTGGCTTTAATGGCAGCAAGGATCTCAAGACCCCAAATATTGACC